>JAQGPK010000033.1 GCA_028293095.1 Chlamydiia bacterium
AGCACCCTAAAATAGTCCTGGGAAAATAGGAGATCACAAGATCCATCTGCCTTGAAGTCAAGGGTTGTAAAGGATCAAGAGAGGCAGCTTTTGATAGCGTCAGATCAATACCTTCATCTTTAAAAAAATTCAAGCTTTTACCAGCATAGAGAGGAACATGGTTGGGGTTAGGAAGCCAATCAAGCATCAGGTTTACACTTCTATCCGTCGGCTCTCTCTCCTTTTCTGAACTGCAGGAAACTGCAAGAAAAAGCAATAGCATCATTGTCACTGCTTTTGAAGAAAAAATAGATTTATACATACTCCAACACCTCTTTTCAAAAAAAATTCCAACAATATAAAAACTCATTGTAAGCAAAACAAGCGCAAAAAGCGCTGCAAATGTCATCTCATAATCCATAGACTGCCTTGTCTCAATCATCAATATGCCAAGTCCAGCTCTTGCTCCCGACCACTCTCCAATAATTGCTCCTATTCCAGAAATGGCAAGTGCAATGCGAAGCCCTGAAAAAAAATAGGGTAGCGCAGAGGGCAACTGCAGCTTGGTAAAGAGCTGCCATGGGGTTGCATCATGAAAATGAAAATACTCTACAAATTGCTCAGAAGGCGCCTCTAACCCTTTATAGATACTTAAGGTAAGAGGAAAAAGCATCATTAAACTTGAAGGAACAATCACTGCAGTAAAACTCCAACCGAACCACATCACCATCAAAGGCGCCAGACAAAATGTTGGAATTGATTGAAAGAGCACAAAGAGTGTCTGTATCACCTTTCCTAAAGAACGAAATCGCACCATGACCCAAACAAGAGGAAGAGATGAAATAAGTGCAAGAGCAATCGATCCAAGCATCTCTTGAGCAGTCGCCAGTGTATGAAAAAGGATACGATCAAACCGATCATAGAATGCTGTAAAAATCTGTGAAGGAGGAGGCAGTAGCAGACAAAAATCTTGCGATCTTGTCGTCATGTACTCCCATATGCCGAACAAGCATCCAACTACAAGCACGCCCACTAGTGCATTGTAAAGTGTGTTTTTCATATCGCAACCCCTTTATAAGAGCTTCGAATGTCCTCTATTACTCTGCCAGTCTCTTCATAGGATGCGCGTACGTGAGATGACAGCTTCCACTCTTTACTAATGTGCCCTTCAGAGAAAAATAGAATACGATCAGCAAAGTGACAAGCATCCCTAAAGTCATGAGTAACTAAAAAAATTGCTTTATTTTTCTCTTTACAGAGGGCGCGTAAGTGTTGAAAAAGTCTTTCCCGTAGGTGAATATCGAGGGATGCAAAAGGCTCATCTAAAAGAATGATCTCAGTATCTAAAAGAAGCAATCGAATAAAAGAGATGAGTTTTCGCATTCCACCAGAGAGTTCATCTGGAAAAGCATTTTGGTACTTTAAAAGCCCAAAACTCTTCAAGTACTCTTTAGCTTTTTCTACAATATCTTCGAATAGAGACTTTTTAGTTCCAAGCTCGAAAGGAAGCAAAATATTTTCTAAGACAGAGCGCCAAGGAAGAAGAATTTCATCTTGTGAAAGGTAGGAAATATCGCCCTGGACGTGGAGGCTACCTTCTGTTGGCTGATAAATTCCTGCAATCAGTTTGAGAAGTGTTGTTTTTCCAATGCCTGAAGGGCCAATTAAAGCAACTATTTCTCCCCCATACAGTGAAAGAGATGCCTTGTCAATAACCTGCCCTCCCCTTACATAGGAGAAAACGATATTATCAATAGTTGCTTTTATGTTATGCATGTCCATAATAAAGCTCTCTTATTCAGAAAGTATCTAGCAAACGAGATCTGCATGCAACCATTTTCGTCCATCCTACCAGAAATACAGCAAATTCTACGTAGACATACGCCTACACTTGATGGCTGGCTTATGTATGACAACTGCTGCTCTAACCCACGTGTCATAAAACTCCTAGGCCTACCGCCAAACATCTTTCTGACGCGCCGCTTTGTTTACTGGATTCCAGCTCAAGGAGAACCCATAAAAATCGCTCATTTTGTGGATGCAGAACTTACCTCAGCCCTTCCAGGAATACTTTTTATCTATTCTTCCTGGCAAGAGCTTGATGCGATCTTAAAAGTAAATCTACAAGGCGTACACAAAATTGCCATGGAATACTCCCCCTATAACCGCATTCCAACCATTTCTCAAGTAGATGCCGGAACAATTGAATGGATTCGTGACTTAAAAATCAAAATTTTCTCATCGTGGTCGTTACTAGAACCTTTTGTGGCAAAGCTTACACAAACGCAAATGGAAATGCATCGTCAGGCCTCTGCTGTTATTCTTCAGGCTATGGATGGTGCGTGGAAACTGATTCAAGAAAAAGTCAAAAAAAAGGAAAGACTCACAGAACTTGATATCCAAAACTATTTACTACACGTTCTTGAAAAACATAGTTGCATCACCGATCATCCTCCAATCTGTGCTGTTGGCCCTCATGCAGCATCTCCTCACTATGCACCGACAATCCAAACCAATTGCGAAATTGGTGAAGGCGACCTTGTATTGATCGACTGCTGGTGTAAGAAAAAAGAGCTACATGCCCATTATGCCGATCACACTCAAGTTGCTTTTGTTGGAAAAAACCCTCCGCAGAATTTTGTAAGAGCGTATAAGGCGGTTGTAGAGGCGCAACAAGGAGCGCTTGCATTTTTAAAAGATCGTATTGAAAAAGGAGTTGATGTAACAGGTGCTGAAGTTGATATTCAAGCGCGCACCATTCTTACAG
>JAQGPK010000072.1 GCA_028293095.1 Chlamydiia bacterium
GTGTAAAAGAATGAATCGAAAGATGCAAAACACCTTTACCCTTACTCTCTCTAATGAATGTTTCAATCGGATTGCGGTAGGCGTGATACAGCTCAAAAAGTTTTTCTTTCTCAGCTACTGATACCTGCTTTGTAAATTCTGAAAAAAGGGATCGGTTATGGGTCGAGCGATTACAGTCGATCAAAAGTCGAGTATACCGATTAAGAAAGAGAGGCGCCTGAAGCTCGGATGCGATCTTTTGAGCAAGATGAAAAGCTCCTAAATCATACCCGCGATGTGTGTTGAGGATTTTTTGATGATTTTTAAAAAGCTTTTGAAATGCTGCTGGAACTTTATTTCCAGCATGCTCGCAGCTGACTATAATCGCAGGCAAAATAGTCTTCCCTCTGCCAAACAATCTGCAAGCTCACCATACACAGTCTTTAAACGACTATTGTCTTGATTCCACGCACGCAAAATACGGCGAGCAAGCGTTCCTTCACGCAAAATTAGTTCAAGTGGCTCAATCTCTTCATGCTTTAATAGGTCACCTAATAGATAGCGCCAGAGCTGTCCTGCCCGCAAAGGTTTTGTAAGACCAAAGAGTGCCAGATACTCAGGACTTTCAACAAGAGCATCTTCTGCATCATCAACGCATGCAAAAAACTGCTGCACCAGGACATCTTGACTCACATCTTTAATCCCCTGATCAATCAACATTTTCAGTACGTACTGAATTGCCTTTGCAATCGCTATATCTGCCTGTGGGCACTCCTGAATATCAAGCACACGAATTTCTATAGCCATTCGATCAAAGCGGGCAATCGCGCCCTTCGAATTGAGCCACTCTTCTTGCAAAATCCCTTCAGGATCAAACGGCGCTATATCTTGATAAATAGGCTGTAAAATCTCTTTTTCATAATGCTCTTTTGAATAGCTTACCTCTGGGATAACCTGTCCCGTAATACTTGGAATACGCTTTTGATTATATCGATATACATCTAATCGCTTATCCATCTTTGATGAAAATTTCCCGCCTAAGATTGGAGAGCTTGCGGCGAGAGCCGGCATAAGAGGTAAAAGTGCGCGACAAGCTGAATGTAATTTGTAAAATTCCGCATCATCTGCAAAAGGAAGATTAATATGAGTACTTTGAAGATTTGACCATCCATGACCACGACAATCAAAAATGCGATTGTACGCCTCATAAATAGGGTTGTGTTCGTGACACCACAGCTTCATCTCCTTATCAGGGTTCATCCAGGGATGGGCAGCTGTTGGCATAAGTTTTGCATGAAGAGGTGCCAAAAGTTCATTAATGCGTCTTATGTGGCTCTGAAATTCATTTTCAAGACCATTTAATGCTCGTTCGGGATTTGTAGTTTTAAGTTCAACAACATGAAGTGCAAGCTCGTTAGAATAGCTAATTCTACCGCAGTTTACCTCTGTGATGTAGGTGCCTGCAATTGTGTGAATGAGGCTATCTGTAATCGGCTTTACATCGAGTGATTCACTATCTACTATCATGTATTCAAGCTCGATTCCAACTGCCTCAAAAAGATGTAACTTTGGTTTACTCATAGTATCTTCAGATTGTTCCATTTTTCCCTCTCTCTACACGACTTAGCAAACCACTCATGATTTTATGATAGAGCTCATCTTGCAACACTTGATCTTCAACCCCGGCATCAATACTTGGGTTATCATTAATTTCAATAACATAACATTGTTTGTTATTCTCTTTCACATCAACACCATAGAGACCGTTCCCGATCAGATTGGCAGCCTGTAATGCTGTTCTGACGACCTTTTTGGGAGCCATAGAAACTGCAAGTGTCTCATGTTTACCCGAATAGGTTTTCCCATCTAGCGCGCGTTCATAAATTTGCCAGTGTTTTCGCGCCATAAAGTACTTACACACATACAATGGCTTACCATCAAATATCGTTACACGCCAGTCAAAGGGTGTGGGAATAAACTCTTGTGCAATCAGAAGATCTGATTTTTCTAGAAGTTCAGGAACTACTTTGTAGAGTTGCGTCTCATTTTCAACACGTATCACCCCATTTGAAAAAGAGCCATCAGGCTGTTTTAACACACAAGGAAATCCTAGCTCCTTTACAACCACATCTATATTATCTGAATGTAAAATAATTGTTTTAGGAGCTGGGATACGATGGCGCTCTAAGGCCTCAGCTAAATATACTTTATTTGTACACTTTAATATAGACTCAGGGTCATCAATCACGGCAAGTCCTTCAGCTAAGGCTCTTCTTGCAAAGCGATAGGTATGATGATTTACACTTGTCGTTTCACGAATAAAAAGTGCATCAAATTCCGCAACCCTTGAGTAATCTTCTTTGGTAATCAGCTCTGCATTAAAGCCAACCATTTCTGCTGCCTTCAAAAATTTTTGAAGCGCTTTTTCATTCGAAGGGCTATTTGCCTCGTCTGGATTATACAAAATGGCAAGGTCGTAACCGAGACTTGCTTTCTTTTTGCAAACGCCCCGTTTCTTCGTAATGTATTCTTTGGTTGTCGCTACAAAGAAATCATGATGCTCAGCAGGTATTTCACTCAAAATAAGCGGACTGATATTCTGCAGCTGCCATTTATCTTCATTTTTTTGAAACTGTGCCAATAAAAGTGGCGCTTGAAATTGTTGAAAAAGCCTTTGTGAGAGTTTATCATGACATTTTGATACGTTATGACCAAAATAAATACTTAAGGAAAATTTTGTTCCATGAATATGCTGAAGACCTGATTGGATGAGCTCTTCTAACTCACTTGAAACAAATTTTGTCATGGTAGGAGATTTTAAGTCTTGAATCGTTTGCACAGAAGGCAAAGGTTTATGCCTTCTCGCAGCGGCTAGAAGAGAGACATAATATCCTACAGACTGATAACGATAAGATCT
>JAQGPK010000086.1 GCA_028293095.1 Chlamydiia bacterium
AAGTTGCTGGAAAAATCGAACATACGAGAGAAGCCGTATTATCTTTTAACGAAGACTTTGAATCGGATCTCGAAGGTATCGCTTTTCAGGAAGAAGAAATTCAACCAGGCGCTCCAGAACCCTCTAAAACAGAACAAAATCTCAAGAATGCTTTAGGTTTCGATGATGACGATGATTCAGGTTCAGATGATGATGAAGTTGATGGAGAAGCAGAAGGTGTGGATGCCTCATTTGAGAAAGTTGATGATTTAGCGACTGATGATAGCAATCCTAGCAATGAAGAAATAACTCCTGGAGCAGAGGGCTCTGTTTCTGATGAAGAGCTTCAGCCAGTAGATGCCAGCCCCAACATCATAGATCCTTCAATAGAACAAAAGCGCATGGATGTACTTGAATTTGGTGACATGGATGATTTAGATTCCCCTGTGGAAGCTGTTCCTGAAGATATACAAGCAACAATTAGTGATAAAAAAATATCGCTCCTAAAAAATGATGAAAACCCAACTAATCCAATAGGTTCTATATCACATGATCAGATAAATGATTCTCCGACCACTTCTTCAATTGAATCCAGGCAAGGCATAAATGATGAAAACCCAACTAATCCAATAGGTTCTATATCACATGATCAGATAAATGATTCTCCAACCACTTCTTCAATTGAATCCAGGCAAGGCATACTAGATAAACTGTCTGGTAATATGGAATTCATTAGAGTAGATGGCGATCAAGTAGTAGTAACGCCATACACTCTTGAAAATAGCTCGCAAGCTAAAAATGCTCCGTGTATGCGAGATTCTAAAACTAAGCATCTAGTTTTCCAAGAAGGTATCAGTGCGGCTCATCAAGCCATCATCCTAAAAGCTTACCCTAAAGAAAAAGTAATTGTAGCTAATAAACAAGAATGGATTTTAATTTGCAACTCTGTAGTAAAATATTTACAAGAGGCTAAAAAAAACCAGAAAGATACAAAAATAACTAATAGAAGCCATACTATGAAGCAAAACTTACTTGTTCCCAAGGTTTTAGCAAAACGAAAAAATGAACAAAAAGAAGAATTAGTAAATGTACTTAAAGAAAATTTAACTAAAGAAATAATTAATGACATTACTATACAAGATAGCATTATTCAATCCGAAAGGATTAAAAAACAGAGAGCAAAACAAGAAGAAGAATTTATCAGGGATAAAATCGACCGTTTAGACCAAAAAGAAAACAAACGGAAACTTAATAACGAAGAAGATGCTAAAAAAGAACAAAAGAAAACATCACTTAAGGATAAATAAGGGGAGTAATTAAAAATATTCCCAATTACTCCCTATTCTTTCTAAAAGCTTCAAAATCAGAAAACTATACTCTTTTCATAACTTCTTTAGTTGCTTGAACAGCTAACGCTAAGAAAATTTTCGATTGGCAAACCTTATCTAGAGGAAGATTTTCACAAGCTGCTAATTCACGAAGATGCATATAACCTTTTGTTGTACTAGACATCTTTTTACCAGATTCACAGACAACATGAGCGAAAACTTCTCGAGATTTACCTTGTAAAGCATCAATTTCCTTTTCCAAATCTTTACCTACATAAGTATCTAGTAAATATTGAGGACGTAATTCTAATGCGATTATTTCACCGTTTTCCTTATTTCTTACCTTTATAGTGATAATTTTTTCGGCTACTGGTTGTTTAACGATTTGGTTTTCACGTAGTAAGTGATCCTCTGATTCCTTTATCAAAATTTTCGCTACTCCATTCACAACGCAATCTATGGCTTTTCTCTGAAGCATGTCAAACTTTTGCGCTGGTGTAAGCTTCAATTTAGGTTTAGCACCTGCTTTAGTTACAGGCTTTGAATCTACTTTACAATCTGCAGATGATGGATATGGAACTGACTGATTTGACACTGACGACATACTTGCCTCCTCGAGGTAGTTAATAATTTATAATCATAACATTTAAGCTACAATTATACCATTTCAATGATTTATTTCAAATAAAAAATTCCACTCTCTCTAAATATAGATAAACCAAGTTAATATTAAGATAAAAAATGGTGAATTAACCCTAATCGAATTAATAATACCGCTGAAAATTAATGTTTGATGATTTTTAAAACATTTTATCGATAGATAGCCCCTCCTTCATCCTTCATAGCCTTAGACTTAAATAGCAGATTAAGAAAAAGTGTCGCCTGACCCTAAAGAAACGACATCCATAGCCTTTATCCTACACTAGTGCTCATGATAATGCCTATTTTAGCCATCAGCTGCTCACAAACCACAGCAACTGGGTCTTTTCGCCTAAAGAATCATCAAAATTTCTGCCTACACTTAACCACAAAGTGGTTCCTTGCCGTGGCAGCGACTACAGTGGTCCGATCCAAAGACATGGGCAGCACTTAATTCATCCGCCATTTACTCTGGATGCTTTGCAACCTTAACCTCGGCTTGCAGCCGCTCATCAAAAGATATGGGCTCTTTAGCTGTCAACTGCTCAAAAACAACCTTCTCTGTATCTTTCTCACTAAACATCTCTGTAAGTATCTCTTGACATAAGAAGTATTTATTAATAAGAGCATCTGTTTCGGGACTCTTCCGAGCATGAAAGACTACAGGTTGAATAAGCTCTACTCTTTTAAATTTTCTTCGTTCAACTGCAAAATTAAAATGCTCATCAAGCCATTTTCTCTCCTCTGCAATTGTAGCAAACTGAGGTGAGGGCTCTATCATTATATCCGGCTCTAATGAAACATTAGGTTTTTCATCCAACTGAAGATGAATGTAAAAAACACCTGGATGAGGAGGTCTATAGTCTGGTCGTTCTAACTTAACCTCATTTCTTCGCCTAAACAGAAGAGCATTCTCTCTCCCATACCCTAACAAGATACCAAGAAGCGTTTGATCGTAGTCAAGAATTTTCCAAAAATAGTCCGAAGACTCTTCGATTTCTTGCAATAAACTTTCTGCAGTTATTTGAGGGCCTAATACTTCATAAAAAAGGTCTCTATTTTCAGAAAAAACCTCTTTAAACTTTTGCTTATGAATAAAAATTATGGATCTACTGTGACGCAGACCTTTCGTTTCTTTAAAAATAAACTTATCCGATTTAAAGATGGTTTTACTAAGTATGTTGCTAAAGGGAGTAGTTGCAAACCACCAATCAGCAGACATTGCTCTTGCGCCAAGTAGTGTATATCCAAAACCCTCATAGAGAAATAGATTTGAAAAGTAATGTTTTCTTATCGAGGCTATATAAGATGGATCACGGGTGGTGGTATCAGCATAAGAATGACCACACGGGAACAATAAAAAGCCCAGAAGAACTAAAAAAAGATATTTTTTCATGAGAAGATATTTCCATTAATTCAATCTATTCATTTGCATTGAAGGTAACTTGAAAAAGTTACCTTCAAAAACTCTACTATTTATGT
>JAQGPK010000113.1 GCA_028293095.1 Chlamydiia bacterium
GTACGGATGCCGTCCTCGATTTGGTTCAAGAAAATCCATCGCTGCTAGGATCTGATAGTATTGATCTTCTCCGTAGAGCACCTCTAGATACCCAGGCGGCTATGATACAGGCTCTAAAAGACGTTGAGGGATTTAGAGAAAAGTGTGCAGAGGTATTTAACGCGAGCTTTGAGGCAAAACCATCCGATGAGCGTGATGCTACACTGCTCTTTCTTCAAGCGCAGGGGATTACAGATGATAATGGGTACACTGTATTGCATGCCATAAGTGATAAGACTGTAACTGAATGTACTGAAGCAGATAAAGAACTTACGAAAAAATTGATTGAAATAAGTACTCCAGAACAGCTGAATGCACGTGTGGATGGAAGCAGTCAGGGAAAAACAGCTTTAGAGCTGGCATCCTTAGGTGGCCTTACCGATATTGTAGAGCTCTTTGTCAAGGCGGCGAATACTGCTCCTGAAAAGAAAAAAGTACTCTTTTTGCAAAATGCATCTGGATATACCCCTCTTCATCTTCTTTGTAAGCAGTATGCTTTAACCCCAAATCAAATCAAAATTGCTCAAATGCTCATTAATGGGGCAACATCTGAGCAATTGAATCTTAAAACAATTTCAGGAAAAGTAGTGCTTGAAATAGCGTGTGAAAATGAAAATCAACCTGAAGAAATTATTACTGCTTTAGTGAAGCATTGGATTAATAAAGAGTCAGATATTACGCTCGCATCTCCACTATTGCGCAGTATTTTAAAATATCCTCTTCCAGGAAGCTCTGTTGCCATTCTCGCTAATAAATTTAATACAACACCCTCCTTTATGGAGAGGTGTAGGTTACTAGTTACCCAAAGTAAGACACCTTTGGACCCTATAGAGATTTTCCGTGCGGCCTATTTTCTCGAGCGTAACTTTCCTACAGGACAAGAGGTCATCGATCTTGCTCAAGTAAAGTCGGATGCTGTAGAAGTTGAGTTACCTGCTATTGCCATTGAAATTGCAAAAGAAAAAATGGCGGAGAGCAGTAAAAAAGATTTCTCATCTCATCAGTCACAAATTCTTCGAAAGATTGTTGAGCGGTATGAGAGCATACAGGCTACTGTAAAAAAAATAAAACCGCGCGATGCGATGCGCGCAACTTTCGTGATGGAGTATGAAGCCTCAAAAGTCGAAAGCGTGATGAAAAAGGTGCTCCAACAGAGCCTTCCAGGATATGTATCAGTTACAGAAGGGGAGCTGCCAGCTCGTTGGAAGATTTTGAAAGAGGAAGGTCGAATATATCTTATTACAGGTGATGAACTTGGAAAGGGGACTTTTAAAGAAACTACAAAAGCCATTGAGTTTACCTTTGCACACGCTGTCTATACTCCCACAAAAGCGACGGCACATTTAGTACTGCATGATACTGCTGATGAAGAAGCTGTTGCTGATATGAAGCAAGAGATAGAGGTGCTCGAGAAATTAAAAGGACTTCCAGGAATTGTGACTCTACATGCAGTGAGGCCTCTTGATGATACAGGACGACAAGGGATGATCGCAGAGCTCTGTGATGGTGATATGGAAGGGCTTGTAAAAGAGAAAAGTATAAAAGAGCTTGTAGCACCTGAAAACCTAAGTTCTAGGCTGCATACGTTTGGCGGAATGCTTGCAGGCCTTGAGAGTATGCATGCGAAGGAACTACTACATTTAGATATAAAGCCTGGAAATTGTCTTGTAAAAGATGGAGTCGGAAAACTCACTGATTTTGGAACAATTTCGACATTCGCTCAAGCAAAGAGTTCTGTTGTAGCAACACAAGGGGTATATAGAACTCCTCACTATACATCACTTGCTGTTTATAAAGATCCTTCATGTCTTGATACCCGCGCTGATCTATGGGCTGCGGCAATGAGTCTAAAACTGCTCTATGATGGCCAAGAGTTTCCTTGGATGAATAAACTTTCAGACACCGTGGATAAAGCGGGCATTGTGAATAAAAAGGCTTTTCCTGTAGAGAAATTTGAAAAATTAGTGAAAGAGGAGCTGTATACACCTACAGAGGAACTGGAAAAACTGGGAGATTCTAGGACTACAGAACAAACGAATAGGTATTTAGTTTACTCTTTTATGACGAAGATGGCAAAAGGGGCAATGACTGCACAAGAAGCGCGCGTGCAATTCGAAGATATCATCAAACAAATAAAATAAAAATTAGCATTTGATGTTTTTAAATTTAAATAATATATTGTGAAAATGTTTTCTATTTTATATAGTAGTTGAATTAATATTTTAAAATAGTATGGTTATAGAACATGTTTCATTTTGCACCTCCTTCTCTCGTAAAACCTACTTTTATTTCTCAACTTTCACGACAAGCTGAAGAGAGTAATAAACCATGTACTAATACTGTATGTGTTGCACGGTCTAGAACTATAGCCAGCGCGACAGGCCTTATTGATGATATTGTGCAAATATGTATGCTCTATAACCATCATGTTCGAGAACTAAGTTCTATAGAGATGCAACACATCCTTAGAGTTGAACTTCGTGCAATTGATGAACCCCGAAGAGGTGAGCTTCATACAATTGATGAACCCCGATTAAATAGTTCCTGGGTTATAAAGGACCGAATTTCGGAGGTTTTTGAAGGTGAAAAAATAAGAGAGCCATTTAAATCTAAAGTGACGCAAGAACTTCTGTCATTAAAAAAGAGACAGACTCGAGAGAGAGTTGTTCTACAGTATATCGCAAAGAAAATAGCGAACAACACAAAATCTAACCTTAAGATTATGACGAATAGACGTCTAAAAATGCCAGGCAGTTTACTAGAGGACTTTATAATCGTAGAAAAAATAGTAGATGCTAAAATCCTGGAAAAAGTAATCAGCCATTTCTCAGTAGATAGGTTACTTCCTTTTGTAGACACTCTTATGAGCAACTACCATTCGTCTCATGAAGCGCTTGAAAGTGTTCAGTCACGACCTCCTAGCGCTCCGCTTGCACCCTCAACAGAAATAACTCTTTCATCTGGTATTGAGCGGTTGAGTCTGAATCATCACCCTTCAGAGAGTTAGCTACTCTAGCATATAAAAATTATGTAGCTATTTATCAAGAAATGAATTATAATTCATATAAAAGTGAATAAATATTCAACAGAAAAGTGTGTTATGACAGATAAACAGACGCCACGAGAGAGACAAGAGGCCATTAAGGAGCTTCTTCAAAAAGAGCGACTTTCAGATCAAAAGCAAATCGTGACTCTCTTGAAGAAAGAGTATGGGATTGAGACGAATCAAGCTGTTGTCTCGCGAGATCTTAGACGCCTCCGTGTTGTCAAAAAAGAGATGAACCAAGTAATGGTGTATACGCTCCCAACAACCGATGTCGTCACAGAGATTCTAAAACTTGCAATCGTCGATATCGAACACAATGAAGTGATGGTGGTGATTAAAACTCATCCAGGTCTTGCAGATTTTGTGGGAGACTGTCTCGATCAGCACGCAGATCTTGATATTATCGGCTCTCTTGCAGGGGAGAATGTCGTGTTTGTCACGCCTCGATCTATTAAGCGAATTGTAGAAACCTATCAAAGCATCTGTATGATGCTGCATTTTAAACCCGAAGAGTCGGCTCATGTATAAAAAAATATATAGTTTTTTCATTCTCTGCATCACGTGCGTCCTGCCACTCTTTGGAAGTGATGCTAAAATCATTGTTGGCACGAACGCTGAATTTCCTCCATTTACTTTCATTGATAAAGGCGAGGTTGTTGGTTTTGATATTGATGTCGCCAAAGAGGTATGTAAGCGGCTTGGTAAAGAAATGCAGCTCAAGGACATGCCTTTTGATGCACTCGTTCCAGAGTTGACACTTGGGTATGTACAATTTGTGGCAGCTGGTATGAGCCACACTGAAGAGCGAGCTAAAAGGGTGCTGTTTACTAAATCCTATGGCAGCAATGATCCTTTGGTTATTTTGACGCTCACAAAAAAAATGAGCCTAGATGATCTTACGGGTAAGACTGTCGTTGTGAATGAAGGCTTTACTGCCGATCTCTTTATGTCATCAAAGCCAGGGATTACTTTAGTTCGTCTTTCAACGCCTGTGGATGCTTTTTTGGCGCTGAAGGCTGGGCGAGCAGATGCATATGTTACAGCTAAAAGCACAATTCAACAAT
>JAQGPK010000144.1 GCA_028293095.1 Chlamydiia bacterium
CGGGTACCAGAGCCAGGAAAAGTGATCTATTGGTAGAGGCATAAAGAGAGTGACTCGGCTGATAGGCCGAGTCATCAATTGACTATCGAGACAGCTTGATAGGTACTTGAGGTGCTACAACTACATAGATACCTGGAAGCTGTCGATACTGCTCTTTATAATCCAAACCATATCCTACAACAAAGCGATCAGCAATTTCAAAGAGCGTATAGGTTGGGCGATAGGCAGTTTTTCGAGGAATTTGTTTTGAGAGAAGCACAAGCGTTTGAATGCTTTTAGGGCCCTTTTCTTGGAATTTTCTCACAAGTGTTGTCATTGTATTACCTGTATCAAAGATATCATCAACAATCAGAACGTTTTTACCTGCAAGATCAAGTGTATCAAGCCCTGTGATCTTGAGCTCACCTGCTGTTGCTCCATTTTTGCCGTAGCTGCTGGCTTTAATGTATTCGAGAGTAATAGGTATATGAAGCTTACGAATTAAGTCTGTTGTGACGCAAACGGCACCCTTCATTACCATGACAATGGTGAGCTCTTCATTCCGGTAATCATTATCGATTTTTAAGGCAACTTCACTAATTTTTTTTGCTATATTTTCTTGACTAATGAGAAGTTGCAAGTTGTCTTTAGCGCTACAAAACGAGGTAACACAAAGAAATAACATGAGGAGCTTTTTCATGGGATGTTCCATTTATTTAAGTTAAAAAATTGAATGGTAGGAAGCCGAGAATGAGAAGCAATAGGCAACTTTCAAGGCAGCGCATTTACCAATTATAAGCTTTACCAAAAATGGCATTTTCAGGGAAAATTGTTTTTCATAAACCAAGAGATAGATATGGAAACAAAAACACAAGAATTGCCATCAGGGCTTAAATATCAGATACTTACTGTAGGAAAAGGCGCGAAGCCGAAAAAAGGACAAACTGTCGTTGTTCACTATACCGGCTGGCTGGATGACCATGGGAAACAAGGTAAAAAATTTGACAGCAGCGTTGATCGTGGTGAAAAGTTTCGCTTTCCGATCGGGCTTGGCCGTGTGATTAAAGGCTGGGATGAGGGCGTTTTGGATATGGCTATTGGTGAGAAGAGAAGACTCATTATTCCAGCTCACCTCGGATATGGAGCAGCAGGTGCTGGAAGCTCAATTCCAGGCCATGCAACCCTTATTTTTGATGTAGAGCTTTTCGAAGTTCAATAATTTAAGAACTTTCTTTAATAAGCTAGTTGGAAATTTTGCAGTTTCCAATTAGTTATACTATCATTGAATTATTTTACCACAGAGAGACGCAAAGGATACTCAAAGAGAAAATTTGTAAGATATTTTTCCCTAATTCTATATCTTCATACATAGAGAAGAATTACAGAAACCTCTCTCTGTGATCTCTGTGTTCTCTGTGGTAAAAAATAAAAAAGCCTCTACCATACATTGCGTGGCTACTCTTTGCGCCTTTGCGTCTCCTGTATTTCTTTGCGTTAAAAAATCCTAAAGTCGAGTCTGTGATCTCGAGTTTCTAACCTTTTTATTCTTTATCTAAAATGTACTATTTTATACATGTAAAAATACCGTTTATGTTATAATTATATCTTTAATAACTAAATTAATTATAATTAAGCACTTTAATACGTACTTTAATGCTTTAGATAGATCGACTTTTGTAAAATTAATGATCCTCGATAAGGTAAAAACTTTGCATATTCATGTAATTGGACCTTTGAAGGCTAGCGATATAATTAAAATAGCATAAATGATTAATAATTAATATTTTTTAATAAGGCAGGTTGTTATGCGTTTTATACTAAGTTTGCTTGTATGTTTTACAGTAACAAGCTGTGCAACTGTGTTACATGGAACAAGACAGACGGTGACAATCACATCAAATCCATCAGGCGCTCTCGTTACTGATGGGTGCACAGTCTGGAGAACACCTGTTAAAATTAACTTCAAACGTAAGCATGACTATCAGCTAGCAATCTTTAAACCAGGATTTACATCTCAAGTGATTCATATAAAGCGCTCCTTCAATGGAGCAGTTGTCGGGAACGTGTTGTTGCTGGGAAGTGTTCTGTGGGTAGGTGTTGATGCCATTTCTGGTGGAAGATGGAAGTTTTCACCAGAGAGCTATGCTATTAAATTACAGCCACTTGTATCTCATAATGAAATGATCGCAACAGCTGATCCAATTTCCAAAGCGATCATTGAGCAGATTGTACTTGTGGGACAAAGAGAAGAGCTACTGAATTGATGCTATAGCGCTTTCCTGTAGGCGGTGGGCCATCATCAAATACATGACCTAAATGCGCGCCACAGCGGCTACAAAGTGCTTCTATTCGTTTTTGAAAAGAAGATGTATCTTCTTGTAAGAGAATGTTTTGTGGATTTATGGGTTTTGTAAAGCTTGGCCAGCCAGTTTTGGAGTCATACTTATCAGAGGATGAGAAAAGCGGAAGGTAACACGCGCTACACTCATAGACACCAACGCCTGTAAAAGCATCATATTTACCAGAGAAAGCGGGTTCTGTGCCTTTTTTGCGCATGACTTTGTATTGCTCAGGAGAGAGCCTTCTTGCCCATTCTTCATCTGGCAAGCTGAATTTTTCAACAGCCGTAACAACTACCTTCTCTGTACTTTTATTCTTTATTTCTACCGGCGAAGGAAAAAAATGATAGGAAAGATTGTACAGTAATAAACAACCAATAGCTGCAACCGCAAGCCAGGTAAGTAGTAAGTCATTTTTCGATTTTGGTGGCATATAAATTCTCCATTAAACCTTTTATTAACAAATACAGTGCTTTTCGTCATTATTTTTTTGTGTATTTCGGATAAAATATATTCCATCTACTTTTTTTATGTAGTTTTATATTTTTTATATTATTTTAAATTGATTGATAGTAATTAGACTGATATACTTTTTCCTCTGCAGGAGGAGCTATGTCATTACTATCATCACAGACTTTACACTATTCGGGTACTTCTGATCAGCAGAACTACGAGCCACCAAAAGCCTATGTAGGGGATAGACTCATTGCTCTTCGGAATGTGCCTTTTGAAGATCTCCGACAGGATAAACTCCAGTTTGGAAGTACTTCTCTTTTTACTGAAGCTTCTCTGCCGTTACCCTCAAATTTGATGGAAGATCGCTATATCGAAAAGCAAGTCAATCAAATATATAAAGATGCTCTTTCAGTAAGTTTTTATGGTGACATGTATCAAAAAATTGTAAAACAGCCTATTTTATCATTCGGGACGCCTCATACTACGTCTCTCTCCACAGCCTTATCGGGTATCGATAGGAAGATGGGTGGAAAGATAACTTTATCGATGGAGGGCCGTCGTCAAATTTCAAGTACACCCTTTAAAATTTTAGATGCACCTCTACTTACAGACAACTTTTATTCCCAACCCATATCTTGGTCATCCTCCAATCAGTTAGGAATTGCTCTCGATAACACTATCTATGTATATGATGTATTGACTCAGGGAATTGATTCCGTGTATCAAGCAGATCATGCGACAAAGTTCCCGCAAACTATAACATGGCTTCCAGGTGGAAATACATTTGGTTTTGGTAGTAACAGGGGTGATATTAATTTTTTTGATATTGCTAAGAAAGCCATCGTGAATACGTGTAATAGAGGTGTCCGATCAAGGCTCTTTTCAATTCAAGCTTTGAGTGATAAGATAGTAGTAGGAGGTGCTCGCTCTGGGGAATTGAGCATCTTTGATCAACGAACGCAGTCAATAAAAGTAAAGTCATATCAGGCGATGGGCTCATCTGTCTGTTCGTTAGGGGTATCTCCTGTCTCTTCATTAATGCTAGCTGCGGGGTACAGTAATGGCAAGGTGCGCATTTGGGATCTACGTTTAACGGAGCGTCCTGTAGTGACATTTTCCGAATTTACTGATGCGGTAAAAGCTCTTAGTTGGACACCTTGGGATCCAGAACGGTTACTTGCAGGTGGCAGTAGTAAGGATCGCCATATTCGTCTATTGAATACTCATACAGAAACTGTTGAAGATAGCGTCGATACAGGATCGCAAGTCTGTACCATTCAAGTCTCAGAGTACTATCGGGAATTTATTTCAACTCATGGAAGCCCTCACAATAC
The DNA here is from genome assembly GCA_028293095.1 of Chlamydiia bacterium. Taxonomy (GTDB): domain Bacteria; phylum Chlamydiota; class Chlamydiia; order Chlamydiales; family FEN-1388; genus JAHFTM01. Next base: position 4,109 of record JAQGPK010000144.1, read on the forward strand.
AGTCCATATATGGAAGAATTTGAAAAAAGCAACAGCGAGACCATCGCTTCTGATTCCTTGTGAGACCTTATGTAAGGCTGAAACAAGAGTATTACATTCTGCAATGAGCCCTGATGGAATAGCGCTTGTGGCAGGATCTAGTGAGAAGGGGAAAAAGCATGGAGATATTAAGTTTTGGAAAGTCTTTGAACATGCAAAAGAGAAAAAAACGAGAGACTCTCTTTTTGATCGTTATACCATTCGTTGATTCAATGTAAAAAGTGAGAGAGTACTAACACTCTCTCACTCATTTGAAAGGATTATTTCCTACGGAACCCTTCAGAAGATGGTCTTCGTGGGCCACGATCATCGCGTCCGCGATCATCACGGCGAGGAGGACCACTGCGGTCATCTCTATCACGAGATGGTCCACGTGAGAAGTTACCTGTAGAGGAGCGCGGTCTATCAGATACGCGATCTCTTGGAGCCTCGACTGCTTCTTTTGCTCGCTTTTTAGGCTCAGATAGCATCTTTAAGAGAGCTGCAGCGATATCAAGTGAGTTGGTTTCATCAACCATGATTCTTTCGATAAGGCTTATAGAACGCTCAAGACCGCCAGCTTTGATGGTTTCTTTGATTTTATCAACCAGCTGATTGGCTTTGTTTTCTTCAACATCTGTGACTGTTGGAAGTTTAGTTGGAAGAATCTTACTATTGGTAAATTGTCCAATGCGCTTGAGGTTATTCATCTCACGACCGACAACAAACGTAAACGCTTTTCCTTTACGGCCAACGCGTCCTGTTCTTCCAATACGGTGTACGTAGTCTTCTTCATCATAGGGAAGGTCGAGATTATAGACAGCTTCTATATCATCAACATCAATACCACGGGCTGCAATGTCTGTGGCTACAAGGATTTCGACAGTTCCTTTGCGGAAATTGCCCATCACGCGATCACGATCACGCTGTTTCAAATCGCCATGGAGTCCGCCTACGAGATAGCCACGTCGTTCAAGATGTTCGACAACATCATCTACTCGGCGTTTAGTATTGCAGAACACAACCGAGAGCTTAGTGTGGTTTAGGTCGAGAAGGCGAGAGAGCGCATCGATTTTTTGATCGTTACGTACTTCGAGGTAAAATTGCTCGATGAGAGGTGCTGACATCTGTTGACGTGCAACCTGTACGTGCTCTGGATTTGTCTGATAGGTTTTTGTTAGATGAAGAATGGCCTTCGGCATAGTTGCTGAGAAGAAAACGGTTTGTGCTTCATCTTTGACAAATTTGAGGATTTCTTCAATTGCATCGCGGAAGCCCATGTTGAGCATCTCATCTGCTTCATCAAGAACTACCATGTGGACTGTTTCTAGGCGAATTGTTTTACGATCGATGTGATCATAAATACGACCTGGTGTTCCAACAATAATTTGAGGACGCAGAGATCTGAGCGATTTTAATTGGTGTTCGATTGGCTGTCCACCGTATACAGGTAGAACATGCACTTCAGGAATAAATTTAAGAAGTCTGCCAAGTTCTTCTGCAACTTGAATAGCAAGTTCGCGTGTTGGACAGAGGATAAGACCTTGAATCTGTTTATTGCTTTTATCGATCTTTTCGATCATCGGAATGCCGAAAGCGGCAGTTTTACCAGTTCCAGTTTGCGCTTGGCCGATGATATCCTTACCTTCTAAAATAAGAGGTATTGTCATTGACTGGATGGGGGAGGCCTTTTCAAAGCCCATGCTCTGAATGCCTTGAAGGATTTCTGAGGATAATTTCATATCCGCAAATTTTAAAGTTTCCATTTGTACTCTGTGTAGTAGTTAAAAATAGGCTCGTTCTTTAAGAGAGCTGTAAAAGGAAAAGATCACAAAGATCCTCTGTTTCACATATGCCTCTGGAGTACGAGACTGTTGAGAAATATAACTTGAACGATTTCCCTAAATCCTTTTCGTCTTTTTTCTCTAAGTATCAGTAGACCTCTTTCAAAAGAGATCTATTTTTTCATCGTCGGTTTTTTGAAAATCAACGATAAAAGGGGAATTATACGCATCACAACGAATCTACGGCCTTTATATGCTAATCTTTTACCTACGGCCTCTGCCTTCTCTTTTGCAGCTTACTCAAGTTCGCGGCAAGATCCAGGCTTAGGTCCTTGGTAAAATTTTTAACATATAAGGACCAGAGATTCATTGTGGTACGTATTATAAGGAGCTTATTTACGAACAAACCTTATACAAAAAATGGCTGTCTAGAGAGACTGGCATCCTTGTATAAGGTAAGTTCAGAAATAAAACCAACCCTTAAGGGGACTAAAGAATATCACAACGCAACTTAATTGTGATAGAGATAAAATATACTTTTTATCGTTATAGCTTTTTAGGGATGTCGCTATAACAAGTCCCTGTGTCTGTATCGCTTTCTTTGATCAACCGTTGCGTTTATTGTTTAGAAGTGATCTTCGACTCAGTTTAATTTGTCCACGGTCATTGATATCAAGCACCTGGACAGAGAGCTCATCGCCAACTTTGAATTTATCTTTAGTATAATCAAAAATATTTTCAATTCTTTGTGAGTCAATTTCTGAAATATGGCAGAGCCCTTCTTTACCAGGCATGATCTCAACAAACATTCCAAAAGGAACAATGGAAGTGATCGGTCCTGTATATGTTTTGCCAATTTCAGCTTCTGCAATTAGTCCGTTAATAATTTTCTTGGCTTTCTCGATCTTTTCAGCAGAAGAGCCTGAGATATTGATGATACCTTCATCGTTAATATCAACCTCAACTCCACACTCTTCAATGATAGCGCGAATCTGTTTGCCACCAGGACCGATAATGATACCAATCTTACTTGCCTTAACTTGCATTGTTTCAATGCGAGGCGCATACATTGACATTTCAGCACGTGGTTTCGGACAAACTTCAATCATCTTGTTGAGGATATGAAGGCGGCCCTCTTTGGCTTGCATCAATGCTTGACGCATGATGTCAATCGTGATGCCTTCTACCTTGATGTCCATTTGAAAGGCGGTGATACCATCTTTGCAACCAGTCACTTTGAAATCCATGTCGCCAAGAGCATCTTCAACGCCGAGAATATCAGAGAGAATTGCGCAGCGGTTGTTTTCAAGGATAAGTCCCATGGCAATGCCGGCAACTGGACGCTTGATCGGAACGCCTGCATCCATCAATGCAAGGCAGCCACCACAAACGGATGCCATAGAGGAGGAGCCATTTGATTCAGTAATATTCGATTCAAGACGAATAGTGTAAGGGAATGTCTCTTTTGGAGGAATAATGGCAGCAAGTGCACGCTCTGCAAGTTTTCCATGACCGATTTCACGACGACCTGGTGTGCCAATACGACCAACTTCTCCTACGGAGTAGGGAGGGAAAAAGTATTGAAGGTAAAAGCGCTGTAGACCGTCGATATTGAGATCTTCATAGCGTTGACCCATTGAATCGGGGCCGAGCACACAGATTGCAATGGCTTGCGTTTCACCGCGAGTAAATAGTGAGGATCCATGTGTGCGAGGAAGAATTCCTTGTTCAATAGCAATTGGACGTATTGTTGTCAGATTGCGACCATCACAGCGGATTCCATCGTTGAGAATCATCTGGCGCATGATACCCGATGTGTAATATTTTAGCGCTTTTTTGACGTCACTAACAGAGTATTGAGGAGTTGCAGTTTCGTTCGTTAATGTTTCTATGATTTTCTTTTCAATAGCGCCAACTGTTTTTTCACGGACTGCCTTTTCGCGATTACGGAGAGCTACAGGCATTTCAGCGCCACCGAGCTCTTTTACAGCTTTTGTAATTGCAGGATCGAGGAGCTTGAGTGTTTCGGAAATTTTTGGCTTACCAATGGCATCTTGCCATTCCTTTAGGCCTTTGCAAATTTTTTGAATTGATTCGTGACCAATGCGAATGGCTTCGAGCACTTGTTCTTCTGTAAGGAAGTCAGCAGATCCTTCGATCATAAGCACGGCATCTTCTGTCCCTGCTAAAACGAGATCGAGCTTTGAAAGTTTCTGATCTTCTGCCTTAGGATTAATGACAAATTGATTGTCAATCATACCGACACGGACAGCTGCGATTGGTTTGAGGAGAGGGATGTCTGAGATCGCGAGTGCTGCAGAGCAAGCACAGATCGCTAAAACGTCAGGGTTATGGACGCCATCGTAGGAGAGTACTGTTGACATTACTTGAGTGTCGTGGTAGTAGCCTTCAGCAAACATTGGGCGAAGTGGTCTATCGATGAGACGGCAAACGAGGATTTCATTCTGTGTTGGTTTACCTTCACGCTTGATAAAGCCAGACACTGTTTTACCAGTAGATGCAAATTTTTCTTGGTAATCAATCTTTAAAGGGAGAAAATCGATATTTTCTAGCGGATGTGATGTTGCACAGCAGGTAGCTAGGATCATTGTATCGCCACACCGCACGACAACAGAGCCATTGGCTTGACGGGCAATTTTTCCGGTTTCAAAAGTAATTGTATGACCGTTGATGTCTATGGATGTAGTTTTAGTTTTCAGAAAATTGTCTTGCATGAGATATGGGGGCTCCTAAGTGGAAAGAAAGAAGGGTGGTAACCCATGAAAGAGATCATGGGCTACGCATAAATTGAATTTTTTATCGACGGAGTTTCAATTTGTTAATGAGCGTCTGGTAGCGCTTTGTATCCGTAGAGTTTAAATAGTCAAGTAGTCGTCTTCTTTGTCCTACAAGTTTAAGTAGGGAAAGACGTGAGTTATGATCTTTTGGAGTTCGCTTCAAATGATCTGTAAGCTCAGCAATTCTTTCAGTAAGAATGGCAATCTGCACATCTGCAGAACCAGTGTCTTTTTCATGAAGCTGATACTTCTTTGTAATTTCTTCTTTTGTACCTTTATCCAGTGACATTCAAAGATCCTCAAGTGAATAGAGTTAAGGACGATTAATTTAGTGCATTATCATATCATAAGAGCCCCATTATCAGCAATGATAAAGTGGATCCTTTCTTAAAATTTCTGTTTTTCGAGCTACAGGACTCCTATTTACCTGTATAACGCTGTTGCTGAAAAAGTTGGAAGAAGGCTATCTTTTATTATATGACTGATAAAATAGATTTCCTGATACCACCTTTAGATGCAATTGGCTCTGATGATGAACGCTTTATGCGTGAAGCATTGAAAGAAGCCAGAAAAGCATACCTTGCTGATGAAGTGCCAATAGGTGCTGTCATAGTTTATGGCGGGCGAATTATTGCTCGAGGCTACAACCAAGTTGAACTGTTGCGGGACGCTACAGCGCATGCAGAAATGCTCTGTATTACTTCTGCTGAAAATGAACTTGGTAATTGGAGACTTGCTGACTGCACTCTTTATTGTACGTTAGAGCCTTGTCCTATGTGTGCAGGAGCTATGCTTTTGTCACGCGTTGAAACTCTCGTTTGGGGAGCTCCAGATATACGACACGGAGCCAATGGCAGCTGGGTGAATCTTTTTGAAAAGCCTCATCCTACCCATACGTTAAAAATTCGACAAGGCATTTTGAGAGAGTGGTGTGAGGCTCCTTTAAAACAATTTTTTAAAAAGCGAAGAGGGGAAAATCATGCAACCAATAACCCATGATTTGTATTCTGAAAAATTCTTTCCAACAGTAATTGCTTGTCTTCAAGATGGTAGTAAATGGTGTAAAAACGGTTCTATAGTAGCTTTACCGATTGGATTTAAGTTACCTAACCGTGTGAGCTTTTTTCAAGCAGATAATGGAAAGTATGCGAGTAACCATAAGCTTGTTATGACCGCTGAGTTTTTGGAATCTGAATTAGGTAAGCAGCTTGTGCCATTTGGCGATGATTATCTAAAAAGTTGTAAAGATCAAATGGGGGAAAAGAGCGTAGCGTACCTCCAAGGACTTATCAACCAA
>JAQGPK010000048.1 GCA_028293095.1 Chlamydiia bacterium
ATTTTGTTGGCACTCATGATTTCACCTCATTTGCCAATGCTGCGAGTAAAGGTGCTGCTGGAAAAAATGCCGTTCGTACAATTTATAGAATTGATGTCATCAAAACGGATCATGGTGTTCGCCTTGAATTTGAGGGGAATGGATTTTTATATAGAATGGTACGAAACATGGTCGGGATGATGCTAGATGTCGCCTCAAAAAAGAGACCCGTTACAGAGATCAATGAGCTCTTTCAAGCAAAAGATCGGAGACGCTCTCCGAAAGCTGCCCCTGCTCGAGGACTTTTCTTAGTCCAAGTGATCTACTGCTAGAAGCTCAATAAAACTGTTAAACGTAGCCACTCCTTCTTTCTCAAAAATAGCTTTAGTTTTTTGATCGATAGAATTCACAAGTACGGGATAAGCTTTTGTTGCCATCAGCGCCCTCATCCCCCGAAGTGAGTCTTCAAAACCAATAATCTGATCGGAAGGTACTGCAAGTGCCTGAATTGCTTTAAGATATCCATCCGGACTTGGCTTTGGATTTTGGTAATCTTCTCGAGTAAACCAATGAGGAATTGTTTGAAGAATGGGATTCTGCTCTCGAATGAGCTCAACTAGGGCCAATGCAGAATGGGTCACCACACAGCGCTTTTTATTTACCTTCTCTAAGGCAGTTAATAGCACCTCAACTCCTGGAAGCAGTGGTGCTGGCTCTTGTGCTAAAAGTGTAAGATAGGCTTTTTTCTTTTCCGCATAGAGTATGGACCATAAAGGCTCCTCTTTTTTAAGCTCTGGAAATTCTGCATAAATATATCTTTCGGGCGCTTGAGCATCGAGCTGCGCTATACTAAAATATTGAGCAAAATCCCAAGGCAAATGATAGCCTCTCTGTAGACACATTTCTTTGTAGGCACGAAAGTGAAGCTCTTCCGTGTTTACTAGAAGCCCATCCAGGTCAAATAAAAAAAGTTGGTATTTTTTAATCCAATGCATAGATGAAAATGATAGCAGACAGCATAATTATATTAATATTCAGAAACACTTGAAGAAATCGTAAAATTCAGAGAAAAATCAGATGCGCATACTACTAGGAATTCTTTTACTTTTTACAAGTTGCGGCTCTTCTTCCAAAGAAGAGACTGTTCAAGGAGAGTATATTTTTCGCCTTCATGACGAGGAGTTCCTGCACATTCAACCCCTTAAGCCCAAAGCCCCACCGCAGTACCCTTGGCAAACAGGCTCCCAAAACTCTCTCTGCAGAATCACAAAAGAGTACCTTCGTTGTAAGGGCAGCCCTCTTAACCTTCCGAGGATTGTAAAAGAAGGAGACAAAGAATCAGCACGCTATACTGACTGTGGGGGTCCGGATAAACATAGCTTGCCACTTAAAAATGGAAAAGAGTCTATTTATCCGATCCTGTTAGAGCTTCTCAATCGTATCCAAGAGATCACGAAACGTCCTGTTGTAATCACCTCAGGCCATCGCTGCCCTGATCACAATACCTACATCGACCCGAGTCCTCAAAATAGCGCCTCTAAACATATGATTGGCGCTGAAGTCGATTTTTACATTCAAGGGCTTGAAACGCATCCAGAAGTTGCTATTAAAATCATTCAAGATTTCTATAAAACAGACTCTCGCTACCAGAAACAAAAAGATTATTTAGAGTTTAAGCGTTTTGAAAAACTAACCAATAGTTCAACTGCTCCATGGTACAATAAAGAGATCTTTATTAAGCTTTTTAAAGCGCATGAAGGACGTAATTTAGACAATCGTCATTCGCACCCATATATTAGTCTACAGGTGCGCTTTGATAAAGAAAAGAATCTTGCCGTGACCTTTTCATGGGAGCAAGCACAGCAATTTTTACGAAAGTAACTTGCTATCTTACTGTCTGATAGCCCTCTAAAACGCCGCCTTTTGAAAGGACAACTTGCCAGAGCTGGATATCACGTGCGCGAAAGGCCCCTGCACAAGAGAGTAAATAGTACTTCCACATGCGATAGAAGCGCTCTCCTCCCGCTCGTCTCTCTTTGAGAGTCTGCCAGTTCTTATCAAATTGAGTAAACCACGCCATCAACGTTTTATCATAATCGAGGCCAAAGTTGTGCCAGTCTTCCATCACAAATAATCCTTCAATAGATGTACCGATCTGACGAATCGAAGGAAGTTGACCATTTGGAAAAATGTAGCTATTGATCCAAGGGTCTGTTGTCTTGGATGAAGTATTACGACCTATCGTATGGAGCATAAAAAGACCATCGGGCTTGAGACAGCGATGTACAGTTTTCATGAACGTACGATAATTCTTTTCTCCTACATGTTCAAACATTCCAACTTCAACAATGCGATCAAACGAGTCTTTCACATCTCGGTAGTCCTGTATTCTAATTTCGACAGAAAGCCCTTTACAGATGTTTTTTGCATAGTTGGCCTGATTTTCTGAAAGTGTAATACCGACGACTTCGACACCATATTTTTCTGCCGCATACTTAGAAAAGCCACCCCAGCCACAGCCAATGTCTAAGACTTTCATGCCTTTCTTAAACCCGAGCTTTCGACAGATGAGATCAAATTTGGCCTCTTGTGCGCCTTGTAAGTGAGTTGCATCTTTCCAGTAGCCACAGCTATAGGCCATTGTAGGATCTAACATCGCGGTGTAGAGATCATTCCCTAATTGGTAATGCTCTTTGATTACCTTTTTACATCTTTTTTTATCTTGAAGGTTTGTAAGACATGCCTTTGTATATGCCCAGACTACACTCCAGGTTGGCTTTACTTTATCTGAAAGATTGGCACGTACGATGCGAAACATAGTCTGATCGAGGGCTTGAGAGTCCCACCATCCATCCATATAGGACTCACCCAAACCGAGAGATCCTTGTGATAGCATGCGGCCATAAAATTTTTCATTATGCACTGTGATATCCCAAGGTCTTGTGCCATTAATTTGAATATCTGCTTGTAAAAGAAGCTTCTCTACAATTTTCTTGGTATCGCCTGCGTATCCTGAGCTCACGCAGCAAATAGCCACGAGACAGAGAGCTACAAATCTAACAATCTTCATACATTCCTCTTACATTCACCTTGATAGGTTTTATGTGAAATAGAATACCTCAAAAGCGCTTAGTTCTCACCAGAAACTTCATGTATGTGTCTACCGATGTTTATCCTTGTACTTTGCAAGTAGTTTTGATTGAGAAAAAAGGTTTATTTCTATAGACTTTTAAACTCATGAAGCCGGTGTGGCGGAATTGGTAGACGCGGTAGACTCAAAATCTACTTTGGGCAACTAAGTGTCGGTTCGAGTCCGGCCACCGGCAATTCACCGGAAACATTTTCAGAAAAGGCAATGTTTCCGGTTTTTTCATTTTGTAACTCAACTCGTTTTTTGTAGGACAAGAGACAAAGCTGGGTTCATTCCTTCGGTTCGATAATTTCCACCTTGAAAAATCAATTTTTCCAGAAAAACCTACCAGGAAACACCAAGAAAGCAAAATTTTCTAGATTATTATCCCTCGATAAATTTTTCTTAAAAAAATTTTTGAATAAAGAGATAGAAACTGTCATAGAAATAGCTACTTAAACCTCTCTCGAGGTC
>JAQGPK010000050.1 GCA_028293095.1 Chlamydiia bacterium
AGAGGGCTTTTTGACATACGTGGATCTAGATAAATCTCAAGAAGAGCTAGAGGAATTAGAAAAGGAACTCAAGAGTAATACAGAGCGTTATTGCGCGATTCCAAAGCTTACTTTTTATGAAGTCAAAAAGCTGATGGAAGGATTTGTCAATGAGAAGGTATATGACATCGATACGAAAGAAAAACTCATCGATATTATACAGTCAAAAGAGGCCCGCGAGAATTTTCTAGAATTTATTTATGATCACCATTCTGAACTTGAAAAATGGCAGCAATACTACCAAGAGCGCTTTCGCGTTCGCATCATTGAATGGTTAAGAAATAATCAGTTTGAGTTTGTGTTTGAAGAAGATTTGGAAATGACTAAGTCAGCAGTTGAAAAACTAAAACTCAATACTTTTACTCCTAAGCCTTCTAAGGATGTAGTGACTTCCAGAAAAATACTGGTTGCAAAAGCTAAAACCTATTATTCAAGCGAAGCTCTGAATCCTCGTCCTAAGCGAGGACGCCCACCAAAACAGGTTGCAAAAGTAGAGACTGAGCCTCAATTTTCAGGTGATATTTATCTGACTGTACCAAAAGCTGTAAAGGCATTCCTCTTTACTCCAGACTATCATGGATCTGCCTCTATTTTTACTTTTTCAGGCAAGTTTGCCTCTGAAGCAGATCTTTTGGCGCATAAGCGGCAACAGATCCAGGGCGTTGCAAACATTGAGATGCAAAATATCAATCAGAAGCTGGCAACCCTACGTACTCTTTCCTCTCACTGGCTGATTGGCGATACAAAAGAGATAGAAAAAATAGAGCCTATTCTTCTCAATGGAGAATCTACTCCCGAACGCGTCGTACGCCCTGTTGCCCAGAAAATATCCATTGATGAGATTGTATTTAAAGAACCTTTAAGTAAGCGCGAATTAAAAGCAGAGAAACAGCTTGAAGAGTCCTTTTTCCTTAAGAGAAAAGGTGGTAAAGATCAAAAACTACCAGCTGGAAAGGGCGAAGGGAAAAAGGATGTTGCAAAAGTCGTAGGAAAAGCGTCTACTGTAAAAGCTCCTTTTTCTAAAGCTGCTGCTCCAAAACCATCTGCTTTTAAATCATCTTCTAAGCAAGTCACAAAATCTATTTCTAAAAAGCCTGTGGCGAAAAAAGCTTTTACTGCACCTCAGTCAAAAGTGCGTCTTCGCCCTTTAGTGAAGAAACCTCTTCCTAAGGTAGTCCAGAAAGAAAGTGGTGTGACTAAGAAAAAGCCATCTTCCTTAAGGCTCCTCAGACGATCTAAGAAGAAATAAACAGATGCGTAGCTGGATTACGTTGAAGAGTCAAATAAGAGAGTTGTGGAATAGGCTCCCGACTATTTTAAAATTACCTCTAGCTGCTGTTCGTCAATTTCCTATAACGTATGCTGTAGCGACGCTTCCATTCCCTTACAATATTTCTGTTCCTTGTGTGTGTGCTGGTTGGAAGACAATCAAGTATCAACAGTCAGGTGGAGGTCTGGGCTCTTTAATAAAATACTATTTTAAGTCGCTCTCTCGTACCTTTTTTGGGTTGAGTATGCGACGTTTTATTGAACATACTGCCAAGTATACGCTAAGTACAGAACTTGGTATATCAGAAGATGCGGTTCAGGCCATTGGTATCTTTATGATTGTTATCTGTGTTATTCTTGATGCTTTCGATTAATAAGCATTTTTATATAGAGAAATGACAAAAACTACGAAAAATAATCAACCGGCGCTTCTAATCACAAAAACCCATTTCTCGTCTTTCTCTTTCTCAATAGGGACATGATTCGTTTTGCATTAAAATAATTAAACAAAACTTTAAGTAGATTACTAGGATGAAAACCGCGAAATTTTTTTTAAAGGTGGCTTTTATGGCTTTTTTCTTAGAGACAGTGGAGGTACAATAGACACATTTATTATCACAAATGGCCATAATAACTTGAAAAAATCAGCTGTTTTCAAGTAATATTGTTCTCTTTTGAAATTTGAGAATATAATGCAAAAAAGTATGCCTTCACAATGTAACCTTCTGACCTCTAAGGACAAACCTCTAGACTATTTAGTTATCGCTTTTTATCATTTATATCATTTAGAAAATCCTGAAAAAGAAGTTGCGCTACAGAAAAAATTTCTTGCATCTCTCGATGTCAAAGCAAGAACCTATGTATCGAAACAAGGCATTAATGCGCAAATGAGTGCCTTAAGAGCGGATGGCGAAGCGTATATGGAATGGCTTTTATCAAGGCCTGAATTCAAAGGGATTGAATTTAAAATCCAGCCTCATTTCGAACATGTACTACCGAGACTTACAGTAAAGACCAAAAAAGAGCTTGCAGCTCTTGGAGTTGAAGTTTCGATTGACGAGCGAGGAACCTATTTATCACCCGCTGAATGGCGACATGTACTCGAATCTTCCGATGATAAAATCATTTTAGATGTACGAAACGATTATGAATGGGAGCTTGGCCATTTTGAAGGGTCAGAGCCACTCCAGTGTACTACATTTAAAGAATCTACCGATTCTATTGCGAGAATCAAGCAGCGCATTAACGAAAAGACAAAAGTACTCATGTATTGTACTGGTGGGATCCGGTGTGAACTTTTTTCATCTCTCTTGAAAAAAGAGGGGATTGAGAATGTGTATCAGCTGCATGGAGGCATTATACGGTATGGGGAAGAAGAGAAATCAAAGCACTGGTCTGGCAAGTTATTTGTGTTTGATGATCGGCTAGCAGTAGATCTCTCTGACGAGAAGGCACCTGTGATTGCTAAATGTTGCCACTGTAGTGCCTCAACAGAGACCTATTACAATTGTGCAAATATGGACTGTAATGAACTTTTTTTAAGTTGCTCAGATTGCCTTGAGAATCTGTTGGGCTGCTGTCAAGAGTCTTGTAAATCAGCTGAACGAGTACGTCCTTTTCAGCACTCTCATAAGCCATTTAGGCGCTGGTATAATTATGCTAACAAAAAGAAAGATCTTTGCACTCTTTCCCCAGGACAAGATTTGTCAAAGGGGCATCATTGACTCAATCTACAGGTGAGCTCCATTTAGAGACTAGCCTTAAGTCTCGGCTGCAAAAAACTTTAAAAAAATCGGTTAGCTTTTCAGGTGTTGGTATTCATACGGGTCATGAAGTCACTCTGACGTTTCGTCCCGCAAATATTGGCGATGGTGTGTTTTTTAAACGTACCGATCTTCCTGGTCAGCCAATAATTCCCGCGACATTTGAATATATTTTTGATACCTCGCGTAGTACTAATATTTGTATTCAAGATGTACGGATTTATACAATTGAACATGTGCTTGCAGCTCTTCGCGCTTATGAGATTGATAACGTCTGTATAGAGCTCTCTGGCATTGAGCCTCCTGCAGGGAATGGAAGTTCGGATGTTTTTATTGCTCTTATTGAGCAAGCAGGAATTGAAGAGCAGCACGCGGTAGTCCCGTTTGTTTCTTTAAAAACTCCAGTTGTCTACTCTGAAGGTGATATTCATATAGTTGCAATTCCTGCCGATGAATATCGCATTAGCTATACTCTTCACTATCCTAAATCTGAAATGCTGGGAACTCAGTTCCATTCAGTTGTTGTAAACTCAGAAAACTTTAAACAAGAAATTGCCTCTTGTCGTACTTTTGCTTTATATGAGGAGCTTTCCTATTTGATGGATAAAGGCCTTATTAAGGGAGGAAGTCTTGACAATGCGGTTGTTATTCAAGAAAAAGCTGTAATCAGTAAGGGCGGTCTTTTCTTCCCTAACGAAATGGTTCGTCATAAAATTTTAGACATGATAGGTGATCTTTCGCTTGTAGGAATTCACTTTCTCGCTCATGTAATTGCTATACGAGCAGGGCATGCGACAAATTTTGCCTTTGCAAAAAAGCTTTTTCATCATATTTCTATGGAGAATAAATAATGACAAATGTACATACTACTATGGATGGAATGGATACCAAGGAAATTATTAAAATTTTGCCGCATCGCTACCCATTTTTGTTGGTTGATAAAATAACTGAAATTGACTTAGAAAAAGGTACGATTGCCGGGCTTAAAAATTTAACGATTAATGAAGCCTTTTTTCAAGGTCATTTTCCAGATGCGCCAATTATGCCAGGAGTACTTATTTTAGAGGCGCTTGCGCAAACGGGAGGGGTTCTTGTGCATTTGCGATCGAATCGCGAAAAAATTGCAGTACTTTTAAATGTTAATTCTGCTAAATTTCGCCATCCTGTTCGACCTGGCGATGTGCTTATTTTAAAATGCGAAGGGATTCATTTTAGTAGTAAAGGTGGAAAAGTTCGTGCACAAGCATTTGTGGGCGATAAAGTAGCATGCGAAGCTGAAATAGGGTTTGCTCTTGTTGATAAGAAACAGATTTAATATGGGTTAATGGTAATGTCTCAAATTCATCCTACAGCAGTTATTGAAAAAGGGGCCAGCATTGGCAAAAATGTAACAATTGGTCCATACGCTATTATCGGTGAAAATTGTACCATTGAAGACGATGCCACGATTAAAGGTCATGTGTATCTTGATGGATACACAACAATAGGTCAGGGGAGTACCATCTGGCCTGGTGCTGTGATAGGAACTAAAACACAAGATTTAAAATTTCGCGGTGAAAAGACATACGTTATTATCGGCAAAAATACAGAAATTCGTGAATGCGTCACTATCAACTCTTCTTGTCAGGAAGGGACCTCGGTAAAGGTTGGAGACAACTGTTTAATTATGGCCTATTGCCATGTTGCACACAATTGTGAGGTTGGTAATAACGTCATCATGAGTAATGGTGCGACACTTGCTGGACATGTTATTGTAGAAGATTATGCTATTGTCTCCGGACTTACTGCAGTTCACCAATTTTCTCGGATAGGCAAATATGCAATGGTTGGTGGAATGAGCCGTGTCACGAATGATGTACCTCCCTATACAATCGGCGCTGGCAGTCCTTATCGTATCGGTGGTTTGAATCTTGTAGGGCTTAAGAGACATGGATTTTCTCTTGAAGCCAGAAAGTTACTCAGCCAAGCATTTAAATTACTCTATCGTTCGGGAGTTTCAGTTGAAGAGGCATTGCTTGCGATAGAACAGCAGCTTGCGCCAATACCTGAAATTCGTCATTTTGTTGCATTTTGCAGAGCTTCAAAGCGTGGCCTGATTGATATTCAGGGTATTAAGCAGCTAAAAGAGCCTGCAGATGAACTTGAAGAAGTTTGTAGTTTAGGATGAAGATCGTTTTTTTTGGGACCCCTGAGTTTGCTGCGAAGCATCTGGAGATGCTGCTCGATGTGGGCGTATCAGTTGTCGCTGTTGTCACCAAGCCAGATCGTCCACAGGGTCGTTCATTAAAAGTGCAGCCAACTCCTGTAAAGATGATCTCCCAAAACCGTGTTCCTCATGTGCCAATTTTTCAGCCAGAGAAATGTTCTTCCCCTGAATTTGTCGAGATCCTTAAGGGGTTTCAGGCCGATTTGTATGTGGTTGTGGCCTATGGCGAAATTATTAAACAGACAGTATTAGATCTCCCTCGTTTAGGATGCATTAATGTGCATGCAAGCCTTCTTCCTTACTATCGAGGTGCGGCCCCCATTCAGCGTGTGCTGATGAATGGTGAGCCCGAAACAGGCATTACTATTATCCAGCTTGTATTGAAGATGGATGCAGGTGATATGATCTCTCGGGAGAAGCTTCCAATTACTCCCAATATGACTTTTCCTGAATTAGAAGACGTTTTGTGTCAGCTTGGGTGTACATCTCTTTTAAAAGTTATCCGTGACTTTGAGCAGGGAAGGGTGACGAGAGTTCCTCAAGACCATACACTCGCGACATTTGCAGAAAAGATCCTACCAGAGGAGTGTCTGATTGACTGGGTAAAACCTGCTAAGCAGATTCATAATCTTATTCGCGCCGTGACGCCAAGTCCTGGTGCGTGGTGCTATACAATGGTACGAGGTCAGAAAAAGCGTTTAAAAGTGCTTCGTTCCTTCTATGAGCCTGATGTCAAAGGCGTGGCTGGAACGCTTATTCAGAAGAGTAAAGATAGTTTGATAGTGGCTTGTGGTCAGGGTGGTGTTGTACTTCAAGAGATACAGCTTGAAGGCAAACAAGCCATGTCGGTGGCTGATCTTCTGAAAGGGATTCCAGCGCACGAAATTTCTCTTCTTTGCTCATAGTCTTATACGCATTAATTCATTTAAAAAATAATTATCTACTTATACCTGTTATGCGCATATTTGTTATAGAAAGATTGAAACCTCTGCTTTTTAATAAAAATGGATAGGAAGTTATCACTGAATTTGTAAAAAGTATTTGCATGAAAGAGCGAGAGAGATTATCGTCAAAGTAAGTTGTTTCCGTATGCCATTTACAATCACAAATTGTAGAGGGAGTAGTAGTAGTCTATAATCAGTAACTGTAGAAAAAGGAGTAAATATGAGCGTTAATCTTAAAACTTCACACGAAACATTAGAGGGATATTATGCGAATGTGCGTCAAGTTGCGGTGTCAAGTTGGAATGTAGCAATAGCTTGTGCAGGGCGTACTGTGAGAGTCCTTGCTGGAGTTACGGAAGGTGCATCAAGAGTCAGCAAATCACCAGATGCTTTAAAATACACACTTGCAGGATGTGTTGAGCTTGCGAATGCAACCCACCTTTTCGGTAAAATTATACTCTCTAAGAAAACTACAGATGTTGCTGTTACCATTCAGGAAGTTATTTCGGCAGTTCGTATTGTTGTCTCACTGGATTATTTTCTTAATGGAAAATTTAGAAAAGACCTCACACCTCATAAGATATATACAGTCGCTGCGAACGTCTGTTTCCTTGCAGCTAGAATTGCTGTAACTGCTCTTTGGGCTGTTAAGCATAATTTAGTAACTCTTGGAAAATTATCTAGCATTGTAGGAAGTACTCCTGGTCTTAGATTGCTTACTCATGTGAGCGCTGGAGCCTTTATCCAAACACTATTCGCTGTTGGTATTGCGCTTGCTACAGTTGAAGTAATGCATGATATCATAGAGAAGAAAGAAGTTCTGCGCCATTCCATGGATATGGTTAATTTGCTCGCAGAATTTACGCTTCTTGCATTGCAAACTGTGGCACCACCGCTTGCATTAAGTGTGCTTGGTATGGTGGCGGCGACAGCAGGTATTACATCATGTGTTTTAAAGAAAACAGATAAGCACATAATGGCCGATGAAAAAATGGCACAGGCGCAGGATGATTTAGAAGAGGTCGTGGTACCAGTACGATCAGCGTTAGGATTACCAGCCGGTGATTTGATTGTAGCAGCATCGCGTTAGCTTCTTGTTTTAAAGCATATACAAAAAGCCCCTGTAAATTTATTTACAGGGGCTTTTTTTAAAGTGTAAGACACCTTGCGCATAGTGATAATTTTTTTAATCCTACATTTATCAGTATCAAAATCTATAAATTAATATTTAATTATTGCTTTATGTTTGATTGCATTTTGATTAAAACTGATGATCTCTTTTCTTTTTTTCCACGTTTTCATAGAATCTCTTTCGTATTAACAAAAAGGCAAGAGATAGTATGAATAGCATAACATATTCACTAAATTACGCTGCTTATGCAGTATTTAAGACAGTTCCTAAAATAGGATACTACACTTTAGACGGGTCAGCTAAAGTTGTTCAAAATTCTGATTCCATGAATCAATTCGCGAAGCTAGTTCAAGTAGCGGTCGATGCGTTTGTTCCTAAAGGAGGGTATCCTGAGATTCGTAATACATGTAAAGTATTTACTGACTTTGCCTCAGCAAGAAACTGTATTGGAAGTCTGAATGGTGTTTTGAAGGAAGAGGCGACTGTCTTGGATCGCTTAATCTCTGCTTCACGATGCCTTGCAGATACCCGTACAACACTTGAATGGTTTGATTCAATTGATCTCTGTAAATTGGGTACCATTTCAAGTAGCATAGGTTCAACAGGTATTTGTAGAATAGCATTTGATTTTGTGATGCTCCCTGGAATAAAGAATACTTTTGGAATAATCGGAAGTGTTATAGAGCTTGGAAAATTTGCTCTTACGATATCTGAAAAAGGGCTAAAGGGGTCTGATGGAGTCCTATTGGTTATTAAGATTGCAGGTTCGGTTGCTAAGATCGCAATTGTTGTCTTTGCAGGCCCTGTTTCTGCAAAAGTGATTGCTTCAGTGTGCTCACTCATTGGTAATTTGGCAGATGAGTATAAAAAAGAAGAAAGAGATAAAGCGCATGAAATTAAGCTCGCTAACAGAGCTCGGTGCCATGCTGAAAGAAAGGCTCAATTAGCTGCAAGAAAGGCTCAATTAATAGCTGAAGGTAGACCACTTAACGTGCTGCCGCAATTACCTCAAGGTGCTGCGTTGCAACAACTACAAGCTGGTCAAGCAGCTACTGGTGCTGCCTCAACAAATGCTTCAGCTGAGCTACCCCCAGAAAGATTGGTAAAGGATGTATCAGCCAAAAATGTTGCTGGAATGGCTATGCTGATAGCGGCAGTTGGTACAGTATGGTCCGTTTCTCGAAGGCAATAGCTCTTTTCATTTTTTCTGATTTTCCATACCATGCTTTAGTCGGTATGGTTTTTAATCTCAGGTTCTTAAAATGGAAACAGTATCTACTAAAGAGTCCATTTTAAGG
>JAQGPK010000055.1 GCA_028293095.1 Chlamydiia bacterium
CATCAGAAGCAAATGAAACAATTATACCAACGATATCTGTTGGTAAAGGTAGGAGCCTTTGAGCTTGAATGGTTACTCCACTTACAGTAACAGAAGGATCCTTTTCCCTTCCTATATGCTCTGCTGCAATCTCAGATGTTTTCGTACTTCGAGCCTGTGCATGGTTTGTGTATCCCAAGCCCCAATTGATAGAGCCGAAATATCTACATAATGATTGTATACTATTCATAATGCATCCTTAAGTTTATAAAGACTCGAAATAATTAATCTTATATTAAATTATAACATTATATGTATTTTTTTCAATTAATATTTTATTGCAATTATTTTTTAATTCTTAAAAACTACATAACTATGATTTTATGTTTGAAAATAACTGATGATAGAACATCTGACTACGCTCCAAAGTTCAGATGACTCTGACCTTGCGCTGCTATAGGCGTCGTTTTTAAAAAGGACACAAGAGACGTTTCCATCTATTCAGCCCTAAATGGTCGCGTCGATCATACGCTCGGCAATCGACTCCTACTAAAAATAAAAAGGCTACCATAACTCATTCAGTGGGAAAGAGACTCTTTTTCTTTACGTCCAAAAATAGCGGCTTTTTTCTGAATCGCATACCGCTGCATAATACCTTCTAATGATTTGCCATCAATCTCTAAACCCGCATGATACAATCCAAAAGCTCGAGGAAGGCAGAGCAGCCATTTCATCACCCAGTAGGTTGTCTTCCAACTCGTTCGTTCGATTTCCTTATTAACGTTCCTGATTTGACCTATTCTTTCATGAATCATTTCACAAGAGCTCTCATCAATTGAGTACCCGCTATGCATGCTATTCATTAAACTATGAATACGATTATTAATAGCAATGACTCTCCTATTAGCAACTAAGGCGTATCCTTTGGCATCTACTCGATTTGCTTGCGCTTGATTGAGAAGTTGATCCATTTCTTGAAGTTGCGCGTTTAGGCAGCTCATCTCTGAACTTAGTTGTGTTGTAACTGCATTCCCTCTCATATTTTTCCTTAATTCATTCTAGCAATAACTATTACTACCATTGCTTTATATCTATTATTTTGTAGATTTAATTTGTAAATACATTAAACTCTTATTTTATAAATATTTATTTTTAATAAATGTGCTATTTTCTTATCGATTGCAAAACTTCTCCAGTTGCGTTCTTTCTCTCAAATCTCTATACTTTTGCTTTTCAAAATAACTGAAGACAGAGATGTTTGACTACGATCCAAAGTTCATACGTAACTTTTCAATTATCGCCCATATTGATCACGGTAAATCAACGATTGCAGATCGCTTTTTAGAGTTTACCGGAACGATCGCAAAGCGTGAGATGCAAGAACAGGTACTCGATGGTATGGACCTCGAACGGGAACGTGGCATTACAATCAAAGCGCATCCTGTAACAATGTACTACAAGGCCAAAGATGGCCACACGTATCAGATGAATCTCATCGACACTCCAGGCCATGTTGACTTTACCTATGAAGTATCTAGATCTCTCTCTGCCTGTGAAGGCGCTTTATTGGTTGTCGATGCGGGCCAAGGGGTTCAGGCACAAACTCTTGCCAATGTCCATCTCGCACAAGAAAGACACCTTAAAATTATTCCTGTGATCAATAAAGTGGATCTCCCAACCGCCGATGTTGAAGGGGTTAAGAAACAGATTGAAGACTCTCTCGCGATCGACGCCTCGGACGCTGTCTCTTGTTCTGCAAAAACAGGTATAGGCATTGAAGATATCTTAGAGCGCCTTGTGCGAGACGTCCCACCGCCTCTTATCGGCCAAGATGATACGTTAAGAGCCCTTGTATTTGATTCGCAATATAACACCTATCGCGGTGTGATGGTCTACATTCGGGTCATTGATGGTGAAATTAGAAAGGGCTCTCTTGTCAGAACGGTTGCCACGAATAAGACCTATGACATCATTGAAGTAGGCGTCTTTATCCCTCAATATAAAGCCACTGACGTACTCAGGACAGGTGAAGTCGGCTACTTTGTTGCCAATATTAAAAACGTCAAAGACATTAAGAGTGGCGACACCGTAACTTTGGAAAAAAAACCTACAAAAAATCCGCTCCCGGGATTTAAAATTATAAACCCTGTAGTTTTTGCAGGTATTTATCCGATTGATTCTAATGATTTTGAAGAGCTACGCGATGCTTGTGGTAAACTCCAGCTCAGTGACTCTGCTCTTCATATTGAGCAAGAAAGTTCAACTGCTCTTGGCTTTGGCTTCCGCTGTGGCTTTCTCGGTCTTCTTCACTTAGAAATCGTTGTAGAGCGTTTGCAGCGCGAATTTAATCTCGATATCATCACCACCTCTCCAAGCGTTGTCTACCGTTTCGTCCTCCGAGATGGCACTGTACTAGAGGTCGATAACCCAGCGCACTACCCTGACCCTTCGCACATCGAATGGGTTGAAGAGCCTTATGTGACCTGTCATATCATCACCCCTTCTGACTATCTCGGCGCTGTCATGAACCTGACAATGGAAAAGCGTGGCGAGTGCAAGAAAATGGAAACACTCGATGCTAAACGACTTCTTGTCACCTACCACATCCCTCTCAATGAAATTGTTACAGACTTTGCCGATCGCCTTAAGTCAATCACCAAAGGGTATGCCTCTTTCGATTACGAATTTGAGGGCTATTATGATGGTGATGTCATCAAACTTGAAGTGCGTGTGAATGAAGAGCCAGTCGATGCCTTTTCCTGCCTTATTCATAGAACCAAAGCGGAATCAAAAGGCAGAGCAATCTGTGAAAAACTCAAAGAAGTTATCCCCCAACAGCTCTTTAAAGTGCCTATTCAAGCAGCCATCGGTGGAAAAGTCATTGCCCGAGAGACCAACTCAGCGCTCACTAAAAACGTCACCGCTAAATGTTATGGCGGCGATATCAGCCGAAAGAAAAAGCTGTGGGAGAAGCAGAAAGAGGGTAAAAAGCGCATGAAGGAAATTGGCAAAGTCAATATTCCTCAAAGCGCCTTTATGCAGGTTCTCAAGCTCGGTAGCGAATAATACCATTCTAGGATTTTA
The DNA here is from genome assembly GCA_028293095.1 of Chlamydiia bacterium. Classification (GTDB taxonomy): domain Bacteria; phylum Chlamydiota; class Chlamydiia; order Chlamydiales; family FEN-1388; genus JAHFTM01. The sequence goes on from JAQGPK010000055.1 coordinate 3,064, forward strand.
AGCTCACAAGACATACCAAGGGATTGCGGGTACTGCTGTATGTGTATGGATTGAATGTTCCCCGCAATATACCACCAGACCTTGCTCAGCAGTGTTGCCTTTAAGAGAAAGCCATTGTTCAATACTCTTTTTAAAATCTGAATGGCTCGATTGCGAAAGTTTAATTTCTACTGGAAAACCTACTTTTCCATTATAAATCAGCAGATCAATTTCAGAGGCGCTTTGGTCCCTCCAAAAATACAGAGGAGGCTTTTCACCAAAATTGCAAAATCTTTTAAAGCATTCAGAAATAATAAAATTTTCAAAAATAGACCCAAGAAGAGGATGGGTTTTCAAATGCTCTACACTACGAATCGAAAGCAGATGGCATAAAAGACCTGTGTCTACAAAAAAGAATTTAGGAGTTTTGACAAGGCGTTTTGAAAAATTAGTAAAATAGGGAGGAAGAGTAAAAATAAGACCACTGGTCTCTAAAATTGAAATCCATTCTTTAATAGTGGGAACCGATACGCCTAAAGCATTCGAAAGAGTTGTATAGTTCATAAGCTGAGCTGATTGAGAGGCACATAACATGAGAAAATTTTCAAATACACGTACATTTCGGATGTTTAAAAGTGAGCGTACATCCCTCTCAACATAAGTCAATAAGTAGTTCTCATACCATTTGTAACTATCGAGATGCTTATCATGAATACGAGGATAAAATCCTTGCCACATAATATGATAGAGTTGCTCTTGAGATACGCGCTGCCTATCTGGATGACGTGTTCGAAACACTGATTCAAAATCTGCATCTGCTTCGTACTGAAAGAGCTCCGTGTAGGTTAAAGGAAAAAGCTTAAATGTAACGATACGACCAGCAAGTGATTGCGTAATATTTTCAATAAGTAAAAACTGAGAAGATCCTGTCAAAATATACTGAGCTGGATCCTGCCTTTCATCAACAAACTCTTGTAAATATGGAAATAGCTCTGGAACGCGCTGTACCTCATCAAGAATGATAAAAGGCCCATGATCATTTAAAAACCCACGAGGATCAGAGATAGCATGTTGCCTGGTATCTAGAGCTTCAAGTGATACATATTTGTAATTAGGGAAGAGCGCTTTAGCAAGCGTTGTTTTCCCACTCTGTCTTGGTCCAACAAGTGCTACAATTGGATACTCCTTAGAGTACTTCAAAATATACGGTGATAAATGTCTTGGTATCATAATGACAAATATAAACCATTACTTTATATTTGTCAAGATATCCTATCCACTGGAACAAAATGGCCAGGATAGAGAGCCATGCGCACCTCTGACCAGTTTGTTCCAGTAGCTGGTACAACTTCTCTCCATTTTGGCTTCAAGACCGTGCTGATATTAATGGCATCTGTCACCTTTGATGTGGCATGATAAGTAAGATTTACCTCACTATCATAGACGTCAGAGGACGCTATAAATTTTTGATTAAAACGCTCTTCAAATTCTTTTGTTGAAATCACATGCTCTTCATAAAATACTTCACAAAGCGCAATTTTGACCCCGAGTCTCTGAGCAATCAGCTTCCCTTCTATTTCTAAACGTCCCCATAAAGGATCAGGAATTGTTTCTCCCCTCCTCTCTTGAATTTCTAGAATCGATCGAGCGCGCTCATCACCTTGCTCTCTTAGTCTCTGTAGTTTTTGCTTTTTCTCGAAAGCCAGCTGTCTTTTAAAGTTCTGCAGTTTTTGATAGGTAAAAACAATATTTATAAACCCATTCTCTATTAGCGCTGTGAGCTCTTCTTCATCCTTTTCTTCAAGCTTTAACTCTCGAAAGCGCTGTACTGTTTTTACAATAGGTATGTGTGATATTGACTCAAGCTCTTGATGCGTTTTATGTTCTAGCCCTAGAAGCTGAAATGAGGTAGCATCTTCTCTTGAAAGACACTGAGTTGCTTTTTCTGCGAGCGTCTCTTTTTCAATTTGTTCGTCGTACGCGCGAAGTAGCTCAAGTTCCCGATAGCTCTTTTCTCCAATTGTAAGAAGTTCATGAAGATCTTCTGTGCCGAGCCTAAGATGCTCTCCCTCTTGGTGAGCCTCTTGTACAACTAAAGCTCGTAACTCTTTCACAGTAAAAGGATTGCTCTTCCTTTTAAAAAGAGTCGTCAGCCCTTGAGCAAGAGCATCATAGAAACAGTCTCCATTATCAACGGCGTCGCCATAAGTAAGGTGAGTTAGAGCCAAAAACTCTCGAAGCGCCTTCTGGCAGCGTAGAATTTTATCTGGCACCTGTTTTTGTCCTACAAGAACCGCCTGTGCAACGCCATCTATAGCAAGTACTTGATCACCTTTTTGCGTCATAGGAGCCACTTTTTTACTCCAGTGCTTATAAAAAGCACAAGTCATTATTCCCACTAAAAGTAGCAGTGATGCCCATACCCCGACGACTCTCTGAGTAAGAGAACTGGTCTTGTATTCATAGCTTTTTACAATTGCAGTGTAGGGAGTAAAATATGTTAAAAGAGCATCTATTTTCATCAGGTAACCTCATGCCGCCATAGTATCTGAATGAGACATAATTCTCACAAGTGTAAATAATTTTTGAATTGATTTGACTTAGCTTGGATGAAAAAATTTTAAAAAGATGAGTAAAAGTGAAAATCAGTACCTGGTCAATTACTATTTCAGGTAAAATGGGTGCACTTAGTCCATACTGAGGATATTTAAACTATTCATTACCTAGCTAGAGTACGTCGTGACGTGTAATGCTGAAACAAGATTTTTTTCTGAAGAGACCTTACAAGATCTTAGCAAGGCCACCATCCCTCACCATATAGCAATCATTCCTGACGGCAATAGACGCTGGGCAAAAGGCCATTTTCTCGAAGTTACAGAGGGGTATTTGCAAGGCGCAGAAACCCTGATTACGATCATTCAAGCTGCTAAAGAAATAGGCGTTAAAGTTCTTACTGTATTTTCATTTTCGACAGAGAATTGGCTCAGACCTAAGCCTGAAATTGATGCTGTGATGAAGATCATGGAAGAGTATCTCAAAAACTACCAAGAAAAGCTCATGGCGATGTCTATTCGCTTTAATGTGATCGGCAACACAGACCTACTACCACAATCCCTTATCAACGTGATCAATGAAACCAAGACCCTTACTCAAGAGGGCACCAAATTTGATCTTATACTCGCTATGAATTATGGCGGCCGTGATGAGATCATTCGTGCAACCAAAAAAATTGCAACCGACTATAAAGAAAACAAAATTCTTCTTCACGATCTCACAGAAAACACTTTTTCGGCGCACCTTGATACTTCAAAGTGGCCCGATCCTGACCTTATCATCCGCACAAGTGGCGAGAAAAGGATCAGTAACTTCCTCCTCTGGCAAAGCTCTTACGCTGAAATTTACATCGAAAAAGCTACTTGGCCAGATTTCACCCCACACCACCTTCTTTCGGCTGTTCTTGACTATCAAAGTCGCGACAGACGACGAGGAGGGGGCATTATATAAAGTTATATTCTTATGAGAACCAATTTTACAAATTTTGAACAACGTGCGTTTCTTGGCGCCATCAGTGCCTGCGTAATCTCTGCGGCCATTTTTTTATCCCACACCGCTCCCTTTCAATACCTCTTTCTTCTCCTTGTAGGCGCAACTCAAGCAGTTGCTCTTTGGGAGTACTACCGTCTCTCAGAAGCAAAAGGATATACACCTCTTACATGGGTTGCAATTCCATTTAGCGCCCTTTATATACTCTTTCACTTCTTTTCAATCCTCTGTCCTCATTGCAGCTTTTATACCGAGGGACTACTCTACCTCTTCGCCGTATCAGTTTTTATATCCTATTTCAAAAGGCAAGAAAAAGCACTTGGCAACCTTGCAGTCACTATATTTGGGTTTATTTATATTACAATCCCTCTCAGTCTCCTACTCGATTTGAATTTCGGCCTTGTGGCACATGGCACTCTTCAAAACTCTCTCTGGCTGCTCTTTTTAATCATAACGACCAAAATGACAGACACCGTGGCCTACTTTACAGGAAAGAAGTTTGGTAAGCATAAGATCGCATCTATTTTAAGCCCTAAAAAAACTGTTGAGGGTACAATTGGAGGGGTAATAGGAGCGGCTTGCACAGGCCTTGCTTTCTTTTATGCGCTAACGACATTCAATCTTGCTCTGACTCCAACTGCCAACTGCACTGAAATCCTCATTCTAAGCCTCTTCATCGGAATTACGGGTATTCTTGGCGATCTGGCGGAATCTCTTCTTAAGCGCGATGCACAGGTAAAGGACAGTAATGGCTTTCCGGGGTTTGGTGGAATCCTTGACATGGTAGACTCAACACTTCTTACAGCGCCGCTTCTTTACATCTATCTCAAAGCCAAAATGATTGCATGATTATCACCATTGACGGCCCTTCAGGCACAGGAAAAAGCACGGTTGCAAAGCGAGTAGCTGCAGCGCTTGGCTTTACCTATTTTGATACGGGAGCTATGTTTCGTGCAATTGCCTATGGCGTCATTCGCGATAAGATTGACTACATGAATGAAGAAGCACTCGCAGATTTTCTGATACAATATCCTGTCACACTTAAGACTATAGAGGGAGAAACACAGACCCACTATTTTCTTGGCACGAGTGATGCGACAGGCGAGCTTCGACGACTTGACGTTACAAAAATGGCCTCGCAAATTTCTACGCTGAAAATAGTACGCGACACTCTAGCTACAACCCAACGGACCCTTGGTAGACACCAAGATTCAGTTTTTGAAGGGCGGGATATGGGATCGGTTATCTTCCCAGAGGCAAAAGTAAAAATCTTTCTTACAGCTGATTCCAAAACTAGGGCTGAACGAAGATATCGAGAACTTCTTGCTAAAGACCCCTCCTTCTCGCTCTCTAAAGAACAAATCCTTATAGACATCAATGAACGAGATGAACGTGACAGCAAACGGGAACTTGCCCCATTGAAAGCGGCGCTTGATGCGCATATCATCGACACCTCTACCCTTTCTATTGACGAGGTTGTTATCCATATCATCGCCCTCACAAAATAAAAATCCAACATCCTCACCTCACCCTCAATTTACGTTTATACTTTCATAAAATTACCTACCTTGCTTGACAATTGACAAGTACCTTAAAAATTAGGTCGTATCACCTTAAATATAGGTGGATTTTTGGCATAAAAATGACCAAATTTTGGGCTGAACAAGAAGGATTTATGAAAAATTTAAAAAATTCATTTTTTAATGGGAAATGGTACTACTTGCACATCATAAATAAATTATGTATACTAGTTTATTATGACAGTTTTTTATCGGTTATCACAATTTTGTTTTAGAAGTTTCTTTCAGATCTTCTATCGTCATCAGGTGATTTTTCCTGAAGGAGTCCTCTACCCAGAGGCTGCCATCATTGCCCCTAATCACGTCTCATTTTTTGATCCTCCTCTCATGGCAGCTTCTTGGCCTAATGATGTCCACTTTTTTGCGCGAAAGAGTCTTTTCAAAAACCCTCTTCTTAATTTGCTGATCTCTGGACTCAATGCCCACCCTGTTGGTAGCGGAAATGATCTCACATCTATAAAACTTGCCTGTAAACTGCTTGAAGAGGGCAAGAAAATTTTAATTTTCCCAGAGGGAACCCGTTCTGATGATGGATCATTAATTCCTTTTAAACGAGGTGTTGGCATGCTTGCTCTTCGAGCAAAAGTTGCCATTATCCCAACCTATATTCATGGCACGTTTGAAGTGTGGCCGAAAGGAAAGCGCTTCCCCCATCTTTTTTTTAGAGGGAAAACGGCTTGTATTTTTGGAAAGCCAATTTTCCCAGATGAGCTACATCTTACAACGCCAGACGCTGTTGCGGCGCGCGTTCGAGAAGAGATCGACAAACTTAAGCAAAACTACTTACACCATTTATCAAAAATAAAATAGCCTAGTTTGTGTTAATCGTTCTAAGATCAAGAAGAAATAGGGAGCCTGTAGTATTCTACAGGCAAATAGTTGCGGCGAAGAAATTAGAAACGAGTACTGACAAAATTGCGCTTTACTTTGCTAAATGGTAGTAAATACCCTTTTCTAATGCTGCGTGTCCAAATTGCGGCGTACCATATCAATCTGACGGCGAAGGGTATCATCTTCTCCAATCTTCTTTTCAATTGTTTTGGCAGCGTGCAAAATAGTTGAATGGGTCTTTCCAAAAGAATTTGCAATCATCACAAGGGATTCATTAATCAGCTCTTTTGCTAAGAACATGGCCACTTGTCTTGGAATCGAAACATCTTTTGTACGAGTTGCCCCTTTCAAATCTGTGACACGTACTTGAAAAACAGCAGAAACGCTCTTTAAAATGTTTTCTACAGTCAGTCTTTCACGAGGAACGAGCTGGAACATATCGCGAAGCAACTTCTCAGCAAGCTCTTCTGTGATTGCTTGATTCAAAAGTCTCAAGTAAGCACTCAAACGATTAATAGCCCCTTCAAGCTGACGTACGTTATTATGAATATGCTCTGCAATCAAGAAAGCCACATTACTTGGAATCTGTAGCCCTTTCTGCTCTGCTTTATGCTGCAAAATAGCAACACGTGTTTCGAGATCAGGCATTCCAACAGATGCCACTAGTCCCCATTCCATACGGGCAACCATACGCTCTGAAAGCTTTAATTGAGATGGCGGTTTATCACATGTGATGACAATCTGCTTATTTTGATTGATGAGTGTTTCAAATGTATTACAGAACTCTTCTTCAAAATTTGGTCTATTCTGTAAAAATTGAATATCATCGACCAGAAGAACATCCACATTGGAGCGATAAAATCGCTTCATGCGATCGATTGATTTATTGCGTAAGCTATCAACCAGCTGGTTGATGAAAGCCTCTGTTGTGATGCAGTGCACTCGAAGACGCTTGTTATTTTCCTTCACATGATGGCCAATACTATGAAGCAAATGTGTCTTACCAAGACCTACGCCACCGTGAATAAAGAGAGGGTTGTAGGAATTGCCAGGACGCGCAGCGACACCAACAGCTGCAGACTTTACAAATTGGTTTGCCGGCCCTTCAATATACGTTGCAAAACGGTAATGATCATTCAGTCTCGATTCAAACGAAACAAAGGGATCATCTTTTTGAGCATCTGTTGAAGAGAGAGCTGCAAGAGGCATTTCGGCTTTTGAGGAAGAAGTACTAAGCGTTGGCTGAACTTTCTTTTCTTGCTTGGCTACAACAAACTGGATGGCAGGTTCACCTGCTGCAGTCGTCGGTAAAAAAGCGCACATCTCTTTTTTGTAATTCGAAAGAAGATATTCTTTCACAAAAATATTTGGTATTTGCAGCGTGATTTCTGTCTCGTTTGATTCCACCACTTGAATTGGGCTCAGCCAATTACTAAATGCAGTAGCTGAACATCTTGTCTTCACAAAATCAAGAAACTGGGTCCACATATCACAAGCTTCTGCGCAATGCATCATAGGAGTACCTTCGTCATAAAATAGTACCTGTAAAGTGAGGTCATATGACACGTTTGAGCGGTCATACGAAGCGTTTTTAAACTAAATGAGAATCTACTCAATCTAGCTTATAGCTGACAAGCCCTTTGTCAATAAAAAAATTATTGAATAGCTAACTCACTGAAAATCAGTTCTTGCGTCAAATAATTCAAAAAATTTATAATAACTTTGTTAAGATTTTTTATTTAAGTTACTTGCTATGAACATGTTATATTCTTAAATGTTTCTTATGAATTTCTTAACCTCAACATTTGAAGTGAGTTATGTTGTGGATTTTGTTGTTCAAACGTTGCAGATAAAAAAACGAAGCGGCACAATGAGAATGTTTATGAGTCGCCTTATGCAAAAAATGTTGCTCTCTAAAGGCTCCATTTTTCGGTAAAGGTGAAGTTTATGACTATATTATACAAATTAGGACCTCCATGAGCGCACATACATTCTTTCCTTATGCCAAACAATCTATCGACGCCTCAGATATAGAAGCTGTTCAAGAGGCTCTTCAACAAGAAAAAATTACTCGTGGAGATAAGACTACACTTTTTGAAGAAGCAGTCGCAGAGTTCGTCGACGCAAAATGGGCAGTCAGCTTTAATAGCGCCTCAACCGCACTCTATGCAGCTATGTTTGCCGCCTCTGCCTCTCCTGCCGATCGCTTCATTACCTCACCTAACACCTTTATAGCATCCGCTGCAGCCGGAATGAGACTCGATATCAAGCCTCATTTTATCGATATTGATAGAACGTCTGGTAATCTTAATCTTAAAAGTGAAGAACTCAAAGAGACGTTGAACAATCTACCCTCACGAGGAAAACTGATTATTCTTCCAGTTCACTTTGCTGGCCAAGCTATTGACATGAAAAAACTTGAACGATTGATCGCAACCCCTAATGCTGTAGTCATCGAGGATGCCGCTCACGCCCTTGGATCTTTGTATCCAACAGGTGAAAAAGTAGGCTCTTGCACCTATAGCCAGATGACCGTCTTTAGTTTCCATCCTGCAAAAAACATCACAACTGGCGAAGGAGGCATGGTCACAACCAATGATGAGACCCTCTACCACAGACTCCTTCTCTTTCGCAATAATGGCATTGAACGTGGAAAACCCTATCTTCTAGAAAGTCCTGCACCTGGCTACTACGAAGTGCATGAACTCAGTGGTAATTATCACATTACAGAAATGCAAGCAGCTCTAGGGCTATCACAAATGAAAAGGCTGCAAACCTTTGTAGACAAGCGGCGAGCACTCGTCACGCACTATTATAAAAATCTTGAAGGCAAACCGCACATCACTCTTTTCGCTCCACATCACCAAGAAACTACGGCCTACCACATCATGTGTCTTCAAATTAATTTTTCAGCGTATAACACAACCCGAAAAGAGGTGATGGAAAAGCTCAGATCGAAAGGCATAGGGTCTGATGTGCACTATATCCCTATTTACAAGCTTCCTGTCTTTACAAAGAAGTATGGCGATATTTCCTCTAACTACCCAGAAACGGAGGCGTACTATAACGAGACGCTAACGCTTCCCCTCTACACCGATCTCACAGAAGTAAATGTAGACTATATCACTACTACGCTTTTATCTATCTTAGAAGAGAACCAGAAAGGTTAGCTGTAAGCGAGAATCAAGGCAGAGGCGGTTGAAGAAATAAAGGGATTGGGATCTTTTTGCAAGACCGCTGCAAGTTTTAAACCTTCTGCCACCTTGCTAGACATAAAAAAAGCTTTTGCTAAGTTAAGGAGCGTTGCTGAATGATCACCTTCTAGCTGCAGAGCTCGATCAAGATATTTGATAGCCTTTTTTGGTTGGTTGAGCTGCACATAGATTGCACCAAGGGTCTGGATATCATAAGAATCTTCAGGATTGAGAACACTCAGAGCATCAAAAAAAGGAAGTGCCATTTCATACTTGCCTTGACGAATGTAGGAGTAGCCTGCATTGCGAATTTCCTCAAGATGTTCTTCTGTCCAGCCAAGTTTTTCAAACCAATTGATACGTGCCATGTAGAATCACCCTTGAAGGAATTGTCCTATTCTTCCGCCAATGTAGCGTAAAAGTTCATTAATTTGTTTAATTTGCTTAAAACAATCTTTAATAATCCCTTTTTCATGTTCTTCTTCTGGAGTGGAACATTGAATGGAGTCGAGTCTTTGTTCCTCATCTTTCTCTTCTTCTGCCGTACCAAAAATAGGAATAATACGGTGAAAGGCAAAAGCAGAACGTCTCTGAGAGGAGTAGCGTCGCGGTTGAAAAAAATAGGCCCATGGGGTATTGACAGCAGCCACTCCCATCAAAAGATCAAGCTCTGTCAGCTTAGGATAAATGTCTACGATAAGAGTTTGGGCTGGAACACCAGAGGCTTCAGGCATATGATACTGCTGACGCACCTGCTCTATGAGCTCAGTACGACGCGCATATTGAACGTGAATACCAATATCTAAATCATCAATTGTCATGCCCGGCATAAAAAGCCTTAGTTTTACTAGTTTTCTACTAATTCTTATTGTATCATGTTTAATTTTATATTTTAAGAGATATTATGCAATTGCAAGCCTCCCACATCTCAGTCATGCAAGAAGAGTGCTGCTCTTTTTTCCGCGAAAAACAGCTCCTCACTTTCGTTGATGGAACTCTGGGAGCCGCAGGCCATAGTAGCGCAATTTTACAAGAACACCCTGAAATGACTCTATTAATAGGCATCGACCAAGACCCTCTTGCCTTAACAATGGCTAAAGAAAGATTGAAAAATGATCTAAACCGAGTCCGATTTGTTCATGGAAACTTTGAAAACCTCAAAAAATATATAGATCACCCTGTCGATGGTATTTTACTTGATTTAGGCGTTTCCTCGATGCAACTCAATATCGATGAACGTGGCTTTAGCTTTATGAGAGATGGTCCTCTCGACATGCGCATGAATACAGAGGGCGATCTGACTGCGGAAGATATTGTCAATTCATGGCGAGAAGAAGAGTTAGCAACAATCTTTCGAGATCTTGGCGAAGAGAGAAAGTGGAGACAGGTTGCTAAAGCCATCTGCCAAGCAAGGCGCAAAACTCGCATCACGACAACCCTGCAACTTGCAGAGATTATCTCCTCTGTAATTCCCCGTTATGGAAAACTCCACCCAGCAACTCTTGTCTTCCAAGGGCTACGGCTTGCAGTCAATCGAGAACTTGAGGTACTTAAAAAAGTACTCCCTGAGGCAATTGATTTACTGGCACCAGGCGGCAGACTTGGCGTGATCTCCTTTCATAGCTTAGAAGACCGTATCGTGAAAGAATGTTTCCGTCATCATCCAGATATCGCGATCCTCACTAAAAAACCATTAGTTCCCTCAAGAGAAGAGTGTCGTAAAAACCCACGTTCTCGAAGCGCAAAGGTTCGCTTTTGCGAGAAACTCAAAAAGAATACTGATTAAATTAATTATATACTAATTATTTTATTTTAATTATAATCACAATTAGATAGAAATATTTAATTATGTGAGGACTTCTATGGGTTTACTACCACCATCTGCAGATCATAGTTCAGATAATGATTTACATGCTTTAATTCGGTTTCAAGATCAAATCAAAGGAAAATCTCCCCAAGATCTTAAAAACTACGAAATTAAAAAAACAAAAAAAGGCGACTATCAGCTTTCAAAAGCAAATAAAATTAGTAAAATATTTAAAAGCAATAAAACAGAAACTATTAGTAATATTAAAGAAATCGCAGAATTGGCAAGTAAAACAATCCATGGACGCACTCTCGATACACATCACTTACAAACAGTACTCCACTCACTTTTAAACAAAGAAATCGAAAAGCGAGAACAAAATCTAGATCCAAAAATAATGGATGAAGTACGTCCAGCGCTTACTGCAATCGGATTATTGACTATCACTGCTGATGCCAAAACTTATCCTATAAAAAGAACACTTGCTCAGTGCAATGTATCGCTACAATCAAAAGAGTTCCCTCTACAAACAATGTATAGCCGCTTACAATCTATCCGTAATAAGATTGCAAAACTTTCAACGGAACATAAAGCTATTTTGTTCAAGGATCCGGAATTTATAAATCAGCGCATCAAACTTTCTGAAAACATAGGAACAAGGCTTCAACAAGAAGATAGCGTTCCTGTTTCTATTACTGCCCCTCTGGAAAATCCTCATAAACTTACTCTAGCTGAAAACCCAAACACCCAATATAACAAAATAAAAATAAGTATTGAAAAATGGCTCTCGCCTATCTCAAAAGAACAACTGACATATATAATAAATACCCTTGGTAGAGAAGATTTAGGTGCCATCCAGATCAATACCCAAGAGCAATCTGCTCTTAAAAAACCACTCAATGAGCTTGCAACTCAATTTCCAGAAATTTGTAAAAATAAAGAATTTCTAGATATGGCTAAACTTGCCCTTCTTGCTGAGTCCCTTGCATCTGAATTAAAAGCGCAAAGGCCAAATGTAGATAACGAGCTCATTCAAAAAGAGGTAAGACAACTTTTAATGTTATGTGATATCTCATTAA
>JAQGPK010000058.1 GCA_028293095.1 Chlamydiia bacterium
AAACAAAAACGTGAACACTATCCCGCATGAGGTCTCTTCCGAAAGATGTACTTTTGTGATCAGCAGCTCTGTAAGAAAGGTTGTCAGAAACGCTGTCATCAAACAGGCAATTACCAACACACTACTATTGGGGAGCAAGTGCGAGAAATCAAAATGGTCACCTCCCTCTCCCATTGCTCTTGTGAAAAGATACGCTCCCACTATCCCTACTAAAATCGTGTGAGAAAGGGCATTGGCAAGCATAGTCATTTTTCGAAGAATTAAAAAAGTACCGACACAGCTTGATGTCAAAGCAATCAATGAAAGAACCAGAATCTGCAGTTCATCAGAGGCTAGTGTTAAAGAATCTCCCGAAAAAAAGGCCCCTACTCTGGAGGCTAATGTCAGAAAGAACTCAAAAAAATTATTATCGTAATAAGGATTTATATAAGTCATTATCTAAACCTTCAGGGATTGGTTGCGCATGGGGATCGTTTTTAGGGTTATGTAGAATATATGTAAGCTCTTTTTCGATTTCTGGGGTAATGCTATGTTCCATCTGTTCAGCACTTGGGTGCACTCTATCTTTTGCCATTTTGCAATAGGTTACGAGATAAAGCTCCCACAATCGATGAAGCCTCACAATTTTACGCCCCCATAGCATGCCATAAGGGGTCAGTATATACTTGTCTGTCCCAGTACTAACTTTTTTTCGAATCCATCCTCGCTTACGCAAAGTAAATAAGAGAATATGAAGTGTATATCTTGACCCTTGCCACACTTCATCGATTTCTTGGATTGAAATTGATGGATTATTTTTTTGAGAACAGACTTTCCACATAGTCTTTAAAAGATTTTCTTGCTCACAGTTCCACAAAAAAGTTCCTTTTCGATACAGACGCAGTACTAACCCCGTCCTTCCTGAAAAGAAAATTACAATACAGAAAATGCATGCGGCCACGACCACAATCATAGGCCCTGTTGGAAAAGAAAATGAACTTATAGAAGATGACATCCCAGGTCCCGTCTCCCCAAAATAGGTGCTCACTTCATGGGATAGTACAACACCGAAAAAACCAGCAATCAGTCCAAAAATGGCAGCTATTCCAAGAACTGCAATAAGATTATGAGAGCATTGACGTGCGGCAGCAGCTGGAAAAATAAGCATGGCAGAAATGAGTACAACACCACAAGAGCGAATCCCAATGACAACCGCCAGCACAACCATCACAAAGAGGAGTGTCTCTATTTTTTTTAAAGATATTCCCACAATATCTGCAAAGGTAGAATCAAAAATAACGGCTTGAATTTCACGGAAATACAAAAAAATGAGCAAGAGAACAAAAGATGCTAAAATGGCATACACCATCACATGAATATCTCGCATCGTGGCCACTTGCCCAAAGAGATAGGATTGTAAATCTTTGTAGAGAGATGGATATTCTTGCTGCAGGCCACTGAGTAATAAAAGACCAATTCCAAAAAATATAGAAAGCGTAGCAGAAAGAGCTGCGTCTGTAGAGACATGGTAGCGCTTTTCCAAAATATGAATAGTATACATCCCCAAAAAAGAGCTGAAGGCAGCCCCTCCTAAAACAATAAGCATCTGAACAAGCTCATGATTTTCGGCAGAGAAAAAAAGACGCTCAATGAATAGAGCTATAATGACGCCTGGATAGCAAGCATGAGATAAAGTCTCACCAATCAAAGATTTTTTACGCAGGACAACAAACGTTCCTACAAGGGCGGCTGTTAGACACATAAGCATGCATCCTATCGTTGGGGCATGCAGTACACTATCTGTAAAGTAATGAATCAGCGGAATTGCCATATCTACCTACCTGAGGTGCGATACGAAGATAGCTTCATTGCTTCGTCATACACCATAAAATTCTTTCCATAGGCCTCTTGCATATACTGCGGAGTAAATATATTCATTTTTTCACCCGCCGCAATCAGGCGCACATTTAAAAGGATTATCCAATCAAAATAGGCATCTACAGTATTCAGATCATGATGCACCATAAATATTGTTTTACCGGCATTTTTCATGTTTTGAAGGATATTCATAATAATTTCTTCGCTTGCATGATCCACACCCGAGAGAGGTTCATCAAAAAAATAGATATCAGCCTCTTGTAAAAGCGATCGAGCAAGAAACACTCTCTGCTGTTGGCCTCCTGAAAGTTCACTGATCTGCCTTGAAGAAAACTCTTGCATGCCAACGAGTTCCAGACAGTGTTCTGCCGCTTGCAGCTCTTTTTTACCGATCCATTTGAAAAACCCAAGTCTTGCATAACTTCCCATTAAGACTAACTCTTTGACTGTAATAGGAAAACTCCAGTCAATCACTTCACGTTGGGGAATATAGGCAATTTTTCCTCGCATGTTTTTCAAATTTTTTCCATAAAAGAAAATTGCTCCAGATACAGGCTTTACAAGGCCAAGCAGCGCCTTCATAAACGTGCTCTTTCCAGCGCCATTAGGTCCTAAAATTCCTATAAGCTTTCCTGAAGGCACCTCCAGATTAATATCCCAAAGTACTGGAGAGCTATCATAGTGAACGGTTAAATTACTTACTTTTAATGCTACAGTCATTCGAATCCTTTAGTTCATTTGCAATAGTTTGTGCATCATATTGTATCATTTTTTCATACGTATCAGCAGTTGATCCTTTTGGTCCCATACTATCTGCAAAAAGAGGTTTTTTAGCGATACACACGTGATGACCCTTTTGTTCCGCAGCGTCGACCAATTTTTTAATTGAATCTTGACTGACATTAGATTCTGCAAAAATTGTGAAAATATTATAAGCAATAATGTGATCAATAAGTCGATGAATATCCACTGTACTCAACTGACTATCAGGAGCCAGCCCTTCTGGTGCCTGACAGTGATTTCTCCAATTTCCATTTTCTACCTCTACCGTATCAGCTAGATACGTCTTTGTAAAATAATTAAAAGCATCATGTGTCGTTACTAAATAGCGCTTTTTTGGTGGAATTGTATGAAGTATCTTCAGCACATCTTCATGTACACACTTCAGATCACGCATCAAATCATCACCATTTTTCTTTATCTCATCTTTATGTTCGGGTGCTAGCATGCATAGCGTTTTTACAATAAAGGGCACACATGTACTCCAAAGAGACACATCCATCCATACATGAGGATCTATCGTGGTATCCATATAGATAATTTTATCAGGCGTTTTATTTAAAATAAAATCTCCGAGCGAATAGGCTTTGCTATTTTTCTCTAGAAAATGGTTCAAGTTAGGGCCATGCTCGAGACCTAACCCACTATAAAAAATAACGTCTGCTCTCAAAAATTTTTCATCATCACCTTTTACAAGCTGGTACGAGTGTGGATCATGCTCCCCTTGAATAAGGGTGTATGTTTCGATATATTCTCCGCCAACTTTTTGTACAATGTCACGTACCATACCTGTTGTACATAATATTTTTTTCTTTCCATTTTCACTCATCCATTGCCGTAGACCATCATCTCGAGCCATCCTCTCTTCTTTAGAGCAGGAGGAAGATATTACTAGAACAACAACTAACAACACTAGATATCTAAAATTCATACTTTTTCTCTTTAATAATTACTGGAATAGTACTGTAATTTCAGCTTGTGATCAATAAAAAATGATGACAAAATATAAATAATAAAATAAAGTGGCGCCAATATATGGTGTAGATGTTCCGTAATTTGATCCTCAATTTTCTCTAAAGAGAGAAAAAAAGAGAAAAAAGATAAAAAATAGTTGACTAATCAAAACTTATTTTGTTATCTAATAACGTTATTTGCATAAGATGCGCCCAAATTTAGGAAGTCCGAGTGTATTTTGAGACTTTCAGAGGGACGCTAAAATTTAGAAAATTTTTGAACAAAAATAGAGAAAGGGAAAAAAATGACCGCAACACAAAAGCAAAGCGAAATGGTTTCAACTGCAAGCCATCAGCTTGAAGAAGTGATTAGCAATTCAATGAAGAAAATTGGCATTAAGAGCGAAAACGCACTTTGCCGTTATCTTCCAATGTCATCAGGTGGCTACATGCACCATTTTACACTACGTAAAATGAAGCACCAAGCTCCACAACAACTTTCTGAAATGCTCAAAACATTTATCATTAACTCTCCAAAGCCAACAACTGTTCCTCCTAAGCAAAGAGCAGCACGCGGCTCCCGCAAGAAGAAAGATCAAATCGTTCTTACTAAGTCTGATATCGATCGTATTCTTCACATGGCGCGCGCAATTGGAGACAAAGATGTTATCCGTAAGTTAATGCCACGCAAAGAAATGAAGCAACTCAAGAGAGAGCTCATTTCTTCAATTCGTAACGGACGCGTTGAGCAAGAACTTTGGCTACAGTACGCAGAAACTATTTCTCAACTGCCTGTTTAATTCAGCAATTAAGAGAGAACGCTTCTCTAACCCGAATGAATCAATACGTTATTTAGGATTTCGGGTTCTTAGAAGAAAGTTCTCTCCCATTTTTTTATGAAACAAGAACTTCCAATTATTAAAACGGCAATAGGTCAAAGTAAACACCGTTTTTTACCTCTTGAATCTAACAAGCCCTGTATTATTGCAGGACTTACGTTCGATGACACCCCTGGTTTTCAATCTACATCTGATGGCGATGTTGTTTTTTACGCGCTCTGTCATGCACTCTCTCAGCTTACACATATCCAAATTATTGGAGGTATTGCGGATGACTTGTACAACCGTGAAGGCATTACTGATAGTGAAGTCTACTTAAAAGAAGCCCTCAAAGAATTACATAAACAAACTATTATGCATGTTTCTATTTCACTAGAGGCTAAAAAGCCACTTTTTAAAGACTCATTTTATAAAATGCGTGAAAATATAGCTCGAATACTCAAATTATCTATTGATCAAGTTGGCATTACAGCAAGTTCTGCCGATGGTCTGACAGATTGTGGATGCGGTGCA
>JAQGPK010000070.1 GCA_028293095.1 Chlamydiia bacterium
ACAACAGGAATTTGGTGCATTTTTGCAAACATCATCTCGGCTCCAACTCCTAGACCGCGCCTTCCTCGCGTATCGACTAAAACAAGATGGCTTGAAAAGACTTGAAACATATCTCTTCCAAAAACAGACTGTTGGTCAGAAAGATCATCTGAGCGAGTTGCCGGATCAAGAAAAAGAAGTTCTGTATTTGGGCAACACTTTTGTAGGAGTTCTTTATGTTCTGTTGTCCAGCAGAGCTCATGCTCTTCGTCTTTCCCCTTTTTAATCGTTCCTGCAAGATAGATTGAAATGATCTGTTTCATAAACCCTCTCTGTGAAAAGAAGTAAGTATATAGGCAGACTGCTTTTATGCAAAGTTATGCTGCTTGCTCCCTTTTACTCCTTTGGAAACGCCTGTAGCCACTCCTTTTCACGAAAGCCCAGAAGTCCAAAATCAGCGGCTAAGAGAAAAGGGCGTTTAACGAGCATTCCATTGCTCTGTAAAAGTTTCAAAGCTTCATCTACGGTCATATTTGGTAACTTTTCAGTAAGATTATATTCTCTATACAGAATCCCGGATGTATTGAAGAGCTTCTTTATATCTCCTGATTTGAATGTAAGCATCTTTTGGAGCTCTGTGATGGAAGGAGGTGTAGTTGTGATTTCCTTGAGAGTGTAACTGATTTTTCTTTGCTGTAGGAAATGTAAAGCCGATTTACAAGTGGAACATTTGCTATAAAGATAGATGAGTATATCCATTAATTGAGTCTCCTAAATTGAGGCTATATTCTACCTCATGGAGAGTGTGATGTCATGAAAATTATGTCTAACAGATTTATACTTAAATTGCTTTTTTAAGTAGTTGCTCCTTCGTAGCACTTCCTTCTAAAAGATAAGAGTGTATTTCATATATTTTGCGATCAGAATCCAGTGAATTATTAAGAAATTGTAATTTTCGTTCTTGTGTAATTTTCTTTAGCGAGTTATTGTAATTGTATCAGTTCGTCTAGCCACTATCGTAAATACTTTTCGTAGGAGGTGATTGATGTTACAGTCTGTGCTTCTACCTAACTTCACGATCGAGCCAAGTTGGGACGCAGTTCTTCAAACGGAGTATCAAAAACCCTATTTTGTTGCCCTTTCCGATTTTATAAAAAAGCAACGAGATCTTGGGGTTAAAATTTTTCCACTTCGGGGATTTGTTTTTAATGCCTTTCAAAAAACGCCCTACGACAAAGTCAAAGTGGTCATTGTAGGACAAGATCCCTACCATGGAGAGGGACAGGCGCATGGTCTGAGTTTTAGCGTGCAAAAAGGAGTGAGGCTTCCTCCTTCATTAAAAAACATTTTTAAAGAGCTACAGGCAGATCTTGGCATTTCGACCCCTTCGCATGGCTGTCTTGAAGGATGGGCAGAGCAAGGAGTCCTTCTTCTTAACACAACCCTAACGGTACAAGAGGGATCTCCTTTATCCCATTATAAGCAAGGATGGGAAGAGTTTACAGATGCTGTCATTAAGACTTTAGCTCAAAGAGAAGATCCTATTATTTTTCTGCTATGGGGGAAAAATGCGATCGATAAGTGCAGGCATTTACAAGATCCTGCCTTCTCAAGGCATTATATTTTAACAGCGCCACATCCTTCGCCCTTTTCTGCACATACGGGCTTTTTGGGATGTCGTCATTTTTCAAAAGCAAACGAACTATTAAAAAATTTAGGTAAAGAGCCAATTGATTGGAATATTAAGTAATTTTTTATAAACAAGGAGGTTTTGTATGTTATTAATTATACCACGACCACTCAGAGATATTATTCAAGCACCTATTGAAATGAGAAAACCAAAGAGTATTTTAGACGTTCCTGGAGGATCCTCTGCGGTAGTAGGAATTAATGGAGATACTGCTATTGTTTCCAAGGCGACTCCCGCCGAAAAAATGATTAAAGCTATGTTTCGTATTAGTTTGGTAGCTTTAGGAGTCTTAGCATTGCATTATTTCCCAGCCAATATACCGATGGCAGCAGTTTTAGGATCGGTAATTTCACTTCCATCAGTTATTGTACTTTCAGCTGGTGCATTGGTGTATGCAGGGGGTCAGGCTATTGTAGCTTCAATGATTACTGGGCTTTTTGTAAGTTTTGCAGTAGGCGTCTCTCTCACTGCAGTAGGATGGGCAGGGCTTGAGTGTCATGATGTAGTTCCTTTTGGGCTGGGAGAGGTTGCAATGGATAAATTTGCAAAGGCCTACGAGGCTGGACTCACGAAGAAGCTGAGCTAACCATTTGCAGCTTTCTGGAGACGCTCTAAAATAGTGATCCAAAGGCCATATTCTGTGGTTGGAAGGTTGATATCAACCTCTGCTTCTTCAACGCCTTCAGCGTCGAGTGATCGTAAAACATCATAGAGGTTGAAGGCAATTTCTTCTGGATGGGAAGATCTTCCCAATGAAAAAACACGTACAGCTCCTTCATATATTCTATCAGAAAAGCCTACAATTATTTTATGTGAAGGTGTTTTGCTTAATGTCAGGCTCGCCTTTGGAGCGTAATGGCGGAACAGCTGCCCAGGACAAACTGGTTTTGTAGTTACAGTAATTGCTTCCACATCATACCCCAAAAGATAATCTAACGCTTCTTTGGAGATAGCGCCTTTTCGAGCAAGGTACCAGCGTTTTTCTTGATAGATGAGGATGGTAGACTCAACTCCATGGCTACAGGCGCCTCCATCAAGTAGAGGAAAGTCGATACCAAAGTCTTTTTCTACATGATCACTCCGTGTTGCCGATGGCTTGCCTGAAAGGTTTGCAGAAGGGGCTACAAGAGGTGAGATTTTTGCAAGAAGTTGTTGCGCTATTGGGTGACAAGGTACGCGAAAACCTGCGGTAGCAAGATTTGCTCTAGCAATGGCTGGAATTAACTCTTCTTTGATCGGCATAACAAGTGTTAGTGGTCCTGGCCAGAAAGCGTCGGTAAGCACCTTAAAATCGATCGGAATTTCAGTAAGGTATTTGATGCATTCTGCTTGATTTTGGATGTGAATAATGAGTGGATTAGAGGCTGGACGATTCTTTATCTCAAATATTTTTTTAATCGCACTTTCTGAAGTGAGATGTGCTGCAAGTCCATAGACTGTCTCTGTAG
>JAQGPK010000095.1 GCA_028293095.1 Chlamydiia bacterium
CTAGAGTGCTCGAAGATTTGCGTCGTTTCTGTTACGCCCACTTTTGCTGCTGCCATAGCACGCCTCATAGATCGCACTTGTTACCGATAAATACGTATAGAAATTTTTATAGATAGTAGATGTGACACGTGTCTCAATGCTTCTATAATTTTTCATGAAAAAAGTTTTGAACACTCAGCACGCTACAAAATGTGGCTAGCTTACGAAGTTGTAAAAAATTAGAAATAAGTTCCGGAGGATTATGGACGTAGAAGTAGAAGTCTTTTCAAGAGATGCAAAAAATAAAGGTGAAGCGAAAAAGCTTCGTCGCGAAGGGTATGTTCCTTGTGTAGTGTACTCTGCTGGAGCAGTTGGAGAAAACTACTACATTAAGAAAGTAGCAATTGATACTGTCATTCGTGAACTTGAGTTTGGTTTTCTGCCAACAACAGTTTTCGTTTTGAAGAATCAAGCTGGCAAGCAGCGTAGAGCCATTGTAAAAGAAATTCAGTACAAAGTTACATCCTATGATGTATCTCATGTTGATTTCTTAGAGCTTATTGCTGACCGAAAAGTGAATGTCAAAGTACCTGTACAGTTCCAGAATGTCATTGATTGCGTTGGAGTGAAGGCGGGTGGATTCTTAAGACAAGTGCTTCAGCACGTTCAAGTGCGTTGCCTTCCAAAAGATATCCCAACTCACTTTACAATTGATGTGAAAGATATCGATATCCGTCAAGCACGTAGAGTTGTTGATATTGCAATTCCAAAAGAGGTAATTTCTCTTATTAAGCCTCAGGATGTTGTAGTAACTGTTGTGAAGTAAGTTATGTATCGTTTGATTGTGGGTTTAGGAAATCCCGGTAAAAAGTATGAAATGACGAGGCATAATCTCGGATTTTTAGTACTTGAAGAGCTTGCGGATATACTAAAGACACAATTTACAAAAGATACAAGGTTTGAGAGTCTTGTAGCGTTTGCAACGATAGAAGATAAAAAAGTTCTTCTTATGCTTCCACAGACGTATATGAATGAAAGTGGAAGAGCGGTTGCGAAGGTGATGGGCTTTTATAAGCTTACAAACGATGCTCTTATAGTTGCAGTAGATGATATGGCACTTCCATTCGGGCATCTAAGGGTAAAGCCTTCGGGAAGCTCTGGAGGTCATAATGGCCTTAATAGTATTGAAGCAGTAGTCGGAACAAGAGACTACATGAGACTTCGGATTGGGATAGGTAAAGATAGTGGCGCGACAGATGCGGAGATTGTAGATCACGTGTTAGGTCGCTTTACAAGCAATGAAAAAAAAGTGCTACCAGAGTGTCTCAAAGGTGCTGCAGAGTGCCTGAAAAGGTTAGTATTAGAAGATTTTCAAAAAGTTATAAATGATGTGAATCGCCGAGTGCGAAACACAGGTTAAGGAGAGTTAAACAATGAAAGAAGAGAAGCCACAGTTATACGAAGGAATGTATATCTTGAGTGCGCAGCTTACAGAAGATGCAAAAGCGAAAGCGTTTGAGAAGATTAAAGCTGGTATTGTTCAGCGCGGTGGAGAGATCCGTAAGGTTCATGAGCAAGGAAAAAGAAGACTTGCCTACATCATCGGTAATCATCGTGAAGGAAACTACTTCCTTATTTACTTTGATGCAAAACCGAGCGCAATTCCTGAACTTTGGGAAGAATATCGCCTGAATGAAAACCTTGTTCGTTTTATGACGACTAAGACAGACGAAGTTCTTGATGAGTTAAAATTCAAACAACTTCCAGAATTATAAGGTAAAGGTAAGGATAGGATAGAATTATGCCAAGATTAAACCAACCAACTACAAGAGTGAGAAGAGTTTCTTCAGAGCCACTCGATCCAAAGCTACGCAAAAGAAAAAAATGCCCTTTTATGGCGGCAGGTTTCGAAGATGTAGACTATAAAGATATTGAAACTCTTTCAAAGTTTATTACTGAAAGAGGTAAAATCCTCCCAAGAAGGATTACCGGAGTTTCTGCATTCTTCCAAAGAAGACTTGCAGCTGCAATCAAACGTGCACGCTATATGGCGCTTTTGCCATTTGTTGCTGAAACCTAATAGGAGAGAAAAAAACTAATGGCTACACAATTACTTCTTCTTCAAGATGTCGATCATTTAGGTCGTAAGGGCGATGTCGTGAACACGAAACCAGGCTTTGCGTATAACTTTTTAATTCCAAAGGGCGTCGCTGTTGTTGCAACTAAAGCCACTCTCAGACGTCAAGTGAAGTTGAAAGATGAGCGCTTAAAAATTGCAGAACAAGATCGTAAAGAAGCTGAAGAAATGGCAAGCCGTTTACAAGGCGAAACCATCAGCTTTACCGTGAAGGTCGATCATGAAGGTCACATGTATGGTAGCGTTTCAACGCTTGATATCATTGATCTCGTGAAGATGCAAACAGGCATTGAGCTTGATAAGCGCTTTATAGGACTGAAGCACCCAATCAAAGAGACAGGTGTTTTTGCAATTACTCTTCGTTTAAAAGAAGACATTACTTGCGAAATTCATGTAAAAGTCATTCCTGAACAGCATGTAGCGTAAGATATGAAGCTTTACGAAGACAAGCATATTGTCGTCACCGGTGGCGCTGGATTTATTGGATCCGGCGTTATCCGCTATTTAAATGATCAAGGGATCTCTAACATCATTGTTGTGGATAACCTTGGCAGCACCGACAAGTGGAAGAATCTTGTTGGCAAACGCTTTACAGATATTCTTCATAAAGATGCCCTTTTTTCTTGGTTAGAAGGTAAAGAAGACGAAATTGAAGCTTTTATTCATCTCGGTGCCTGTTCGAGCACTGTAGAATCCGATGCCAATTATCTTCTCGAAAATAACTACCGATATACTAAAAATCTCGCAGAGTACGCCCTGCGACATGGACACCGTTTCATTTATGCCTCATCTGCTGCGACGTATGGCGATGGAAATCATGGATTTTCAGATGACCATGACACCTTAGAGTCTCAGTATCCATTAAATATGTATGGCTATTCAAAACATCTTTTTGATCTTTGGGCAAAGCGCGAAGGTATTTTAAATCAAATCGTCGGTTTAAAATATTTTAATGTTTTTGGTCCTAACGAATATCACAAAGGCAGAATGTCATCAGCAATTTTAAAAATGGCACCGCTTGCACGTAAATTAGGATATGTAGAGCTCTTTAGATCGGAAGATCCCTCTCTTTATAAAGATGGCGAGCAAATGCGTGACTTCATTTACGTGAAAGATGTCGCTCGTATGACGTGCGCCTTTTTAAAGAATGATGCAACTGGTATTTTTAATATTGGATCAGGGCAGGCAGTTTCGTGGAATCAATTGATTGCGGCTCTTTTTTCTGCATTGGATAAAAAAGCGGATATTCGGTATATCGATATGCCAGAGGACTTGAAGGGTAAATACCAGAATTTTACTGAAGCCAAAATGGAAAAGACGAAAAAGGCCTTAGGTAACAGCTCTGAAACGATGCCTATTGAAGCTGCAGTTGCAGATTATGTTCAGAATTATCTTATTAAGGAAGAGCGATGGTAAGAAGGCTTGCGCCTGCTTTCGGTAAAATCAAGCCAAAGCGTGTGCTCGTAGCGGGAGACTTTATGCTAGACCGCTATGTTTTTGGCAGCTCTAAAAGAATTTCTCCAGAAGCTCCTGTTCCTGTTTTACTTGTAGGTCATGAAGAAGAGCGTGCAGGTGGTGCTGGTAACGTCGTTTTAAATCTGCAATCACTTGGCATGGAAGTCACAGCGCTTGGACGTATTGGTGCTGATTTTTCAGGAACCTGTTTGAAGCAATGCATACCGTCTGAATACCTCTACTCTCAAGCGAATTACCAAACACCTGAAAAAGTGCGTGTCATTGCAAGTAACCAGCAGATTGTACGTATTGATTATGAAAGAGTAAAAGATAATCCTCTCGATGTAGAATTAGAAGCGCGTATTCTAGACGCAATGGATGCCCTTGTAAAAGAGCATGATGTCATAACGGTTTCTGATTATGGAAAGGGATTTTTGACAGATCCAATTTTACTTGCACTTTTAACGACGGCTAAAAAATACAATATCCCTACAATTGTCGATCCAAAAGGGGCCGAGTTTGCCAAGTACCAGGGCGCAACAATTTTAAAACCTAATCTTTCTGAGGCCTATGCAGCTGCAGGCTTTGCTGGTATGGAAGAGAAAAAAACTCTTCAAGAGGTTGCCGGACGAATTTTTGAAAAAGTCGCAGTTGATGTGCTCATGATCACACGTTCTGAGTCTGGCATTTCGCTTTTTTATCCTGATGGTCGTTTTGAAGATCATCCAGTACATGCGCAAGCCATTCGAGATGTGACAGGTGCGGGAGATACTGTGCTTGCTGTATTATCGAGTGCTGTTGCAAATGGTATTTCTCTTGGTGAAGGAACACAGCTTGCGAATGTGGCTGCAAGTATTGCAGTAATGCGTGTGGGCTGTGCGCAGGTAACTCTTTCTGAGATCGCTCATAAGCTTATCGAGGGTCATTCCGGTGATAAGATCTTTACGGAAGAGCATTTATCGGCTTTTGAACATGCAATGAAAGGCAAAAATAGTACGCTACTACGTCTACATAAAGATTGTGAGGTCAGTGTTGATCTTCTACGCGCTGTACGTGAACTTGCAAAAGATAAAAAGAAGGAACTTATTGTTTCTGTCTCTGCTTCATCCATTAATGAAGAGCTTGTACGAGTACTTGCATCTCTACAAGATGTGAACTATATTCATATGAGCGTCGGTGATGCTCTCTTTTTTGATCCGACCCATATCTATGAATTTACTGGATCCGAGCTTCGTAAAGTTTAGTTCATAAAAATAGTATGTAATTTAACTTATTTATTATAATTCTTATTATTTATTTTCTAATTATTTTATTCCGATAGTATCAATATAAAGGTTGTTATGACTGTGTTTACGCTTTCTTGTACTGTAGATTCCTCAAAAATTATAATTCCATTTGATCCAAAGGAGACGTGCCCACTTTCCTTTGAACGCTTTGATGTGCTGATTAAATCACATAGCGCTCATAAAATACCTCGCCCCTATGTTCTTGCTGTCATTCCTAAAACAGCTCAAACCTATTCTTTTTTTGATGCTGAACATCTTCACACGCGTTATGAGCTTCAAAATTTTACAAATCCAGAAACTGGGAAAACATGTGAAAAGGTGCATTACTTTGTTCTTAAAACAATTGAAAATGGATTCTCCTTTCTTAAAACCTGCAGCGGAAAAGTAAGGAAGTGTGTACTGGAATATACCCTTGCCTCCTCACTCTTTAGTGATCAGTCTGTGCATGCCACCCGTGAGTTGCTTTTAGAGAAGTTTTATAACAAGGCTAACTATATAGAAGCACAATATTGGGCCCGCTTGATTCTTGCATTTAATCCAGATAACTTTCGCGCTTTACTGACTCTAGGGCATATTTATTATTACGGAGTAAAAGACATTCTTAGAGATACCAAGAAAGCGTGTAGCTATTATGAGCGAGCGGTAAAAATTGCGCCTTACGCTGACTCTATCGTGTATGCAAATTTAGCTAGTTTGTACTGTAATGCAGAAGAGAGTGAAGGGTGGGCTTTGAAAGCATTTGAGTATCTAAAGCAAGCAGTGAAAAAAGATCCTTCAAATTCCAAAGCTTGGGCTCTTTTAGGGTTTCTATTCGTAACAGAAAATAATGAAATCGAAAAAGATTTGCAAAGGGCTTTTTCGTATGTAGAAAAAGCTTTAAAACTAAATCCAAAAAACCCTCTTGCTCTAGAAACGATGGGACAGCTTCTTTAT
>JAQGPK010000120.1 GCA_028293095.1 Chlamydiia bacterium
ATAGAGCTCAATGGAACGCTCCTTTTGTTGGACTTCGAGGAGCACGCGCTCTTAATAAAAAATTTCAAGTATTTGCCGAGGGCGATTTTCTCTTTGCGATCCAGTATAATGCACATGCCTACTGGAACTTGAAAAACCTTTCCTTTAAACAGGATTCAAATCGTTATAAGGGATATGGATATATTGGTATCTTAGGTGCAGATTACCAGCTTTTAAAAAATCTCACACTTAAAACAGAACTTCAGTTTTCCCATTTTGAAGCAAAGGGTGGCATTAATAAAAGTTCAAGTGTTGGCGTTCCCTTCCGCAAAGCAATCCTGACATCATATGAAGCACGTCTTGGCTTAAACTACGCATTTTAAAAATCC
The DNA here is from genome assembly GCA_028293095.1 of Chlamydiia bacterium. Taxonomy (GTDB): domain Bacteria; phylum Chlamydiota; class Chlamydiia; order Chlamydiales; family FEN-1388; genus JAHFTM01. The sequence continues at coordinate 369 of JAQGPK010000120.1, forward strand.
AAACACGGACGGATTGATTTACCCTCTCTCGAAAGGCATACTCTTACTTTATTAATTTTTTAAATAAAAATTAAATTAAAAAAATAAATCCGACTCATAATAAATATAATTAAATAGTAAACTATCTTCGTTTTATAAAAATAATATAAATAAAGGAAAAAACAAATATGTTAAAACGAATCGTAACTTTACTAAGTTTTGCCGCTATTTTTTTACAAAGCGGAATACTTTCAGCAGACACAACAGATGCTCCGTTAAAAGTAGAACTTGAAGCAACGCAAGGCTATCGCGTTGATAAGATAGTCTACAATTTTTCAGGGCCACACAAACAGCCAAACATTCTTTCTGAGCTTACTTTTAAAGATATAAAAATTTATCAATCAAGACTTATCACAAAACTCATCTTGGATGAATACTTTGCTAGAATCGAGCTCGGCTATGGAAACATCTGTAGTGGTAGAGTGCAAGATTCAGATTATGCATCTAATAATCGAAAAAATGAATTCTCTCGATCATACAACCGCATTTCAAAAGGCTATACAGCTGATGCTGTCATAAAAATCGGCAAGAACTTTCAGGTAAACGATTGGACATTAAGTCCTCTTGCTGGCTACTCATTGAATGTTCAGAAATTTCAAATAGGTAATGGAACACAAACAATAGGCGTGTCAAAAAATAATCATATTAAAAAAACCAATCATCGTATGCACGGCGTCCGTTGTAAGGATAGAGTACAATGGAATGCTCCTCTGGTTGGTCTTCGTGCAGAGCGCTCATTTAATAAAGTAAAAATTGATGCCGAATATGATTTTCTCTTTTGCGTGCAATATGATGCCAAATCTTATTGGAATCTAAGAAATCAACATTTTAAGGATAAGTCAAACCGCTCTAAAGGGTTCGGTCATGTAGCTACAATTGGCGCAGGCTACGAGATTGCGAAAAATCTTGAGCTCCGCACAGAATACCAGTTTTCATACCTGCAAGCCAAAGGTGGTAAGCATACAAGCCACGGACATAGCAGTCCATTCAGAAAAGCTGCGTGGACATCTAATGAACTACGTCTTGGTCTAAACTACGCCTTCTAAATCTTAAATACTAGAAAGATGCCTACTCTACTTTGGGGATAGGCATCTTTCTTTCTAGCAAAACAGTTAGTAATAAAATTCCAAACTTAATCTTTAATAAATAATAAAAAAATAAATCAGACTCACAATAAATACGCATATGTAGTAATCTGTTAGTTATCGTAATAACACTATAAACAAAGGGAGATAAATATGTTGAAGCGAACTATAGCTTTATTAAGTTTGGCTGCGATTTCTTTTCAAAGCGGAATACTTTCTGCAGACACAACAGATGCGCCATTAAAAATGGAACTTGAGGCAACTCAGGGTTATCGCGTGGATAAAATAGTCTGGAGTATCTCTGGGGCACATAAGCATCCAAACGTTCTTTCTGAACTTACGTATAAAAATATAAAAATTTATCAATCTAGGCTTATTACGAAACTCACTTTGGACGAGTACTTTGCAAAAATGGACCTTGGTTATGGAGTTGTTTGTAATGGCAGAGCACAAGACTCCGATTATCTGCTCGATGGTCGAAAAGCTGAATGGTCTCGATCACACAGCCAAATCAGAAGAGGTTATACTGTAGATGCTGTTTTAAAAATTGGTAAGAATTTTAAGGTAGATGAGTGGACATTGAGTCCCCTTGTTGGCTACTCCTTCAATATGCAAAACCTTCATTCTACTAAGGGAATCCAAAAAATAGATATTTCAAAAAATGGGCATATAAGAAAGTCCAACAGTCGCATACGCAATCTGCATAGTACAGATAGAATGAGCTGGAATGCTCCTCTTGTTGGACTTCATGCAGAACGCGCATTTGATAAAGTGAAAATTGCTGCTGAATATGACTTTCTCTTTGGGGTTAAGTATAATGAGCATGCAAAGTGGAACTTGAGAAATCAACATTTCAAACAGCGCTCAAACCGCTGCAAAGGTTTCGGTCATGTAGCCACAATTGGTGCAGGCTACGAAATTGCTAAAAATGTTGAGCTCAGCGCAGAGTATCAGCTTTCATACCTGCAAGCCAAAGGTGGCAAACAAACAAGCCGCGGACAGAGCACTCCGTTCAGGAAAGCTGCATTGACATCCAATGAAGTACGTCTTGGATTGAACTACGCCTTCTAAGATCTCAAAAGAGACCTATAAGATGCCTACTCTATTTTTAGTGTAGGCATCTTTCTTTATAGCAAAAACAATCTACTGTATGATCATTTACAAGTCCAACAGCCTGCATGTATGCATACATAATGGTAGGACCAACAAACGTAAAGCCGCGCTTTTTTAAATTAGCACTTAAAGCTTGCGCCTCTTTTGTCTCTACAGGAACTTCTTGTATAGATTTGCGATGATTCTGCAAAGGCTTGCCTTCTACAAACTGCCAAACATACGCATTAAAACTGCCAAATTCTCTCTGGATTTCAATAAATTTTTGCGCATTTATAATACAAGAGGCAACTTTTAAACGATTGCGAATGATTCCTGGGTCTTGCAGTAGTTCATCTACTTTCGCTTGAGTATAGTTTGCGATCTTTCTTACATCAAATTGATCAAAAGCTTTTCGGTAAGTCTCTCGCCTTTTTAAAATTGTTTCCCAACTAAGGCCCGCCTGAGCACCCTCCAAAACTAAAAATTCAAAATGCACTTTATCATCATACACAGGAACTCCCCACTCCCTATCGTGATAGGCAATATAGAGAGGGTTATTCTCATTAACCCACCTGCAGCGTACAGCTTGCTTTGTCATCGTACTCTCTATTTTAAGGTAAAAATCGCTCTTTATACTGTTTATTCCAAGGAGCTCTCTTTTCATCGATAGAAACAGCGCAAAGTCTATGCCTGCAAGAGGCAACCAGCCGATACCCCATATCAAAAGGAAAGAGCAGCCAAGATGGTAGATAGGCAAGAAAGCCAAAATTTTTTAGCCATCCGCCCATATGCCTACACACTCTAAATAATGCTTTACTGTTGTAGGTGATTTCACTCCCCTCTATCAAGATGAGGCTATCAACGTTTTTATGCGTCTTACGCCATTTTGCTAATTTTTCCTCAGCCGTTTGTCCACCAAGAGGGGCAAAAAAAAGACCCTTGTTATGATCCCGATTTAAAATAAAAAGTACTGCACGTCTACAAAATGGGCAATTCTCATCAAAGAAAAGGATCATATAAGTTGTACTTTTGGTACTGCTCGTTTTAATTCATCAAATTTTTTCACAAGTTCAAAGATCTCGGCCTCATTGGCAGTCCCTGAATGAATTTTTAATCTCACATCCTCTCGCTCGACCATCCAGTTACGCTCTTTGATTTGCTTAATTGTCTCAACTAAGAGCTCTTTTGCCTTTTCCCGATTTACCTTGCGGCTTAAAATTTCGGCAATAAAACCTCCCAGCTCCTCATCATCCTCTTCGGCAAGTTTTAAAAAATCAAAGCGCTCTTTTTTCTCATGACTTTCTATAAATGAATTATAAATGCGGGCTGCATGAGGATTTTTAAAAGAGAGCACCGAAAGATTATTTCGGCAAATTTCTATGAGATCAGGAGTTGATGAACCACAAAGAAGAACCCACCTGAGAAGATCACTTTCCAAGATGCGATCTGGATCAACCATTTCTTTTTCTTGTGATTGTGCACTTGCGCGCTTAAATGGAAGCAATGGTGACTGTCTTCCTGTCACGCCCATAAGCTCTTCTGGAACATTAGCGAGGTGCGCGAGCCGTTTAATACTCTCATGCACCATGATCGGATTGTTCCACTCTCGTATACGTGAGGTGAGCTCTTGAAGCAGTTGATTTTTCTCAGCTGGCGACTCGAGATTGACACCACGTGCAAAATGAGCATAGAGGAAAACAAGATAGTCTTCCGTATTGAGTAAAAGATGCACAATCCCAACAGGCCCTTCTTTCATAAGTAGGAGATCAGGGTCAACACCTGAAGGCATCTCTGCCACCTGCACCTCAATCCCCTCTTTTTGAAAGAGATGTCCAATCTTAATAGTTGCATTGCGCCCTGCCTCATCACCATCCAAAAGCAAAAAGATGCGACTTACACCAAGTTGAATCAACTCATGAACGTGAGAGGCTCCAAATGCAGTTCCAAGGCCTGCAACCGTAAAATCAAAACCATTTAAAATAAGTCTTAGCGCATCCAGCTGTCCTTCGACAATAATAGCTTGCCGCTCTTTTGCAATTCGCTTTCGAGAGTGATGCAGGCCAAAAAGGACGCGCGACTTCTTAAAAAGCTCCGTCTCCACTGTATTGATGTATTTACCACCAAACGTTTCTTCACGAATCTTGCGAGCAGAAAAGCCAATCACCGCGCCCGTTGCATCTTGAATTGGAAAGGTAATCCTTTCAAGAAAAAATTCCTTCATACGTCCATTTCGATCGGCAATGATTCCGGCATCCAGCAACACTTCATCCGAAAAGCCTTCTTGATGCATCAGCTTGCGAAGAAGGCCTTCATGCCGTGGCGCAAGGCCCAAACGAAACGTAGAAATAAAAGTGAGGGTAAGCCCTCTTTCATACAGATAGTTGAGAGCCTCTTGACCCTCATCCGTGTGCATAAGAAAAAATTGATAAAACCTGCAAGCATATTCCAGGGCTTCTTTCAAACGGGTTCGATTGACACGTTTTTGATCCGCTTGTGACGAGGAAAAGACCTCTTCAAGCTTAACATGAAAGCGATCTGCAAGGCTTTGAACAGCTTCAAAAAAGCCCATTTTTAAATGCTGCATCAAAAACTGAATCGCATCACCATGAGCTCCACAACCAAAACAGTGGTAGTGAGCATCTCCTTTCTGAACAGTAAAGGAAGGTGACTTCTCATCATGAAACGGACAGCACGCTTTATAGGCAGCGCCCGCTCGCTTGAGCTCGATATGCTGACCAATCACATCGGCAATGTCGATTCGGGATCTCAGCTGCTCAAGGCTTTCCTTTGTATAACGCACCATGGATTGCAACCTTTATAAGAAAATCGACAAGAGCCGAATTTTACAATCCCTTAGGGTTTAGAGCGATGTAAATCTTCATATGAAGAATCATCTAGCCTTTCGACTACGTATGGCAATCGGAAGAGCGTGGATGTTTTCGGCAGTACTCCTCTGACATGCCTATTTCCCATTGATCCTCTAGGGCTTCTCTATGAGCTTTTTGAGAAGGATTTTGAAGATAGCTTGTATACATGGAATCAGCTGTCTTCCAAGGACCTTCTAACCTCTCCTTAAACATGTCAAACCAGTGAGGCCATTTTTGACTCTTCACGCAAGCTTTTGCAATTTTATGATGACACAATACCGCTTCTCTCTCCGCCTTAATCATTTTTTTAACATATTCGCTTTTACTAATTTCACCTTTGATCCAGCTGTATTGATCAATCCCTTGAGCTTTCGTAGCTTTTTCTAGCTCCGATCCATTACAAAGCTCAAAGAGCAGTGTGGTTTTTTGATAGCCTTCTTTCTCTTGCTGGCTCAGCGAATCATCATGAACTGTTCGTATAAGCTCTATCTCTCTTGTCACATAATTCCAAGAGCCATCTGCAGGGACTTCTCTTTTAGAAGCAAGTTTGATTGAAAAAGGACCTCCTTCTTCAACTTTTTCCCATTGCTCTTTTACTTGAGGACATTTCTTTAAACTTTCTGTTAATTTTTTGATAAACTGTTCATCAGCTGGGCTTGGACGTCCAGTGGCTATTCGTTGATACAGTTCATGCACACCAGAGGCAACAGTCGCAAGGCCATATACCATCACAGCTGCACCTACAGCAGTAGAAGTCACTCTTGTAATAGTATTTTTTACATCTTTCTCTTTATTCATCTTCATTTGATTACTTTGAAACCTACTGCTTTTCGCGATAAGGTATCCGCCGCTTACTGTGTATCCTACGCCTGCAACAATTTTGCTGAGTGATGGATCGCCCATTGCATAAGAAAAAGCTGATGTAACTGCGGATAGAATCATAGGTGGCGCAATAACTGCTATCATAGCTGAACATTCGCGTGCAGCTCCTTTCAAGAAAGATCTTACTCCTAAAGCGCTATTTTTGATGGGAGCTACCTCTACCTGAGACACCTTTTTAGTATTAGGATCTGACTTCAGAATAGCGCTTCTTGAAATACATGACATAACGACCTCTTATTATTTAACATCTTATACATTATAACTAAATTATAGATTAAGTAACTATAAACTTAATAATTAATTATTCTAAATTTATAAAAATATTTGCAATAAAAACTCCATTAATTAGTTCAGCACGTATTGAAAAATAGGTATGGATATATGGTAAGAAAAACGAATAAAAATCTGGGATATTCAAAAAAAATAAAAAAAAATATATACAATAACATGCAAAAAATTGTATATGCGAAAAAAGAAGTATAATTTTGATTATTTAGGATATTGAGAAATGAGTAAAAAGATTTTTTGTTTAGTTATCGGACTTGTTATTGGATTACAAATCATGTCGTTACAATCTGACACGTATCTCATCCAACAGTCCCCACCTTCAAAGACCCCCATTTTAGACACTCAGTACCTCGATGACGATAGTGTGTCTCTTAATTCATAAAAAAATTATCCTGCATAAATAGTGCCCCTGTTTATACTGCTCTCATGCAAGAACTCACAGGGTGCGTAGAAAGACTGACCTACTACGATAAAGAGAGCCACTTTGTCGTAGCTGCTATGCATGTAACTGGCACCAAAAAGCAAGAAGTTGTCATCACAGGCGTTATGCCAGGAATCCAAGTCGGCGAAACCATCCATTGTCAGGGTGAGTGGAAGCGACATGATAAACATGGTGTTCAATTTGAAGTCACTACCTTCAAACTCGAACTTCCCAAAAATGCTCAAGCTATTGAAAAATTTCTAGGATCTGGAGCCGTTAAAGGTGTTGGCGCTGGTTACGCAGCTAGAATTGTTGCCAAATTTGGTGATAAAACCCTTGATATCATCGATAAAGAACCCGATCGCCTCCAGGAAGTGGAAGGATTGGGACAAAAACGAATCGATGCGCTTCAAGAATCCTGGAAAGAGCATCAAGCCCTCCAGGAAGTCTTTATTTTTCTTCATGGGTATGGCATCAGCCGCGCCTACGCCAAACGCATCTTGAGAACCTATGGCCATAAAGCGATGCAAGCTATCAAAGAGAACCCCTATCAGCTTGCTAAAGATGTTAATGGCATTGGCTTTACGCATGCAGATGCCATTGCCAAGCACTTAGGCTTTACTCATGACTCTGTAGAGAGGATTCAAGCAGGCATTAGCTATGTCTTGAACGAACTTGCAGGCAACGGCCATGTTTGCCACCCATTAGATGCATTTTCAAAACTTGCGCAAGAGACTCTTCAAGTACCAGATGAATCCATTCGCCAACACGTTGGTAAACTTTTCCAGCAAGGCGAGGTTGAACTTCGAACCTTGAGAGAGGATGCTCTCTATGTCTGGACAAAGCCACTCTATGTGTGCGAGCAGGGAATTAGCTCGGAAATTAAGCGGCTTATAGTCCACCCTTCTGCAATGCGAGATATTGTTGTCGATAAAGCCATCGAATGGGCAGAGGAAAAGCAAAAAATTCAATTTGCGCCACACCAAAAAGAGGCGCTTGCTCAGGTATTAACAAAAAAATTTTCAATCGTGACCGGCGGTCCTGGTACTGGAAAGAGCACCATTACCAAAGCAATCGTTGGAATTTCGAGTAAGCTTACCAAAAAAATCATGCTCGCAGCCCCCACAGGACGTGCTGCAAAACGCCTCACTGAAATTACCTCCTGCTACGCCTCCACCATCCACCGCATCCTCAAATTTGACTTTACCCAAGGAAAGTTTAAATACGATCGCGATAACCCTCTCGACGTAGATCTCTTGATCGTTGACGAATCGAGTATGATCGACACCTACCTGATGTACCAGCTCTTACGAGCAGTGCCCAATACAGCACGAGTGATTATCATCGGAGATGCTAACCAACTTCCAAGTATTGGACCAGGAACTGTCCTTCGTGATCTTATCGCTGCAGAAAAAATACCAGTCACTAAACTCTCTGTGATCTTTCGACAAGCGTCGCATTCAAAAATCATCGTCAATGCCCATCGTATTAATGAGGGAGAGATGCCCTATACAAAGAATTTTGAAAATTCTGACTTTTATTTTTTTGAAGCGCAAGAACCAGAGGCTGTCAGAGAATCGATCATTGATCTTGTAACAACAAAAATCCCTGAAAAATTTGGTTTTGATCCTAAAAAAGAGATCCAAGTACTCGTTCCAATGCGAAAAGGGCCTTGCGGGATTGAAATTTTAAATCGCGATCTCCAAGAAAAACTCACTCCCGGAGATAGCATTGGGCAATTTCGCGTTGGCGACAAAGTCATGCAACTAAAAAACAACTACTCAAAAGATGTCTTTAATGGCGATATTGGGATTATCACGCACATTGATAGCGATGCAATCATCGTCGATATTGATGATAAAAGTATCAGCTACACATCTGCCGAGCTCGACGAGCTGACACTTGCCTATGCTGTCTCTGTCCATAAATACCAAGGAAGTGAGTGCCCAGCGATAGTCATGCCAGTGCATACTGTCCATTTCAAGCTCTTAACCCGAAACCTCCTTTATACTGGAGTTACACGAGGTCGCAAACTTGTCTGTCTCGTCGGCACGAAAAAGGCCCTTGCCATTGCTGTAAAAAATCAGGAAGTCGCGACACGTTTTACAGGACTTCCGGAAGCTCTTCAAAGCATATTATAAAGCCTTTCTTTATGCTGTACACAGAAGTCAGCTGCTCCGCATAGGAGATGAAAAATACTATTAATGATGATTGCTTGATCTTTAGGCATATCGGTAAGTACTGTGAGCATCATTGTCGTCCCCATAAAACGTCGCGCCTCATTCCACATACTTCCTTGTAACCCCATTCCTTTAAAAATCCTATTACTCAAGACAATGGTAGTTGTGACAAATACGGGACTCGCGATCTGTAAAACTGCCGTTCGTAATACAAATTCATTATGATCTATAGACGTTGTGCTTGTAAGCGAACTATTACATGCACTGATGCAAGATCG
>JAQGPK010000076.1 GCA_028293095.1 Chlamydiia bacterium
GTGATCTCTGTCATCGATCATCATAAAACAGCTCTCAAAACCGCTGCTGCCCCTTGCTTTACAATCGCAGATGTCCAGTCATCAAATACACTCGTTGCGGAATTTGCTTTTGAAATCAACGAACGCTACAGCACTCTTGGACTTAAAGAGGCCATGTGTGATCAACAGATTGCAGAGATAAGCCTTCAAACTCAAGAGCCTGACAAGCTTAACCGCCTTTTAGAACTTCTCGCCATCAAAAGGAATTTACTACAAAAAAATGGCTTTTTTATTGATCCACGGCGTGAATTTGCAGAATATTTGAGCTGCCTCTATGCGATCTTAGATGATACTGATCTACTGACCAAGGTCTCCGATCGCGATATTGAATGTATCGCCAAACTTCTCAACCGCATGAAATCCATTTCAATCGGTAAGTTAACAACGATTATTTCTTTGGATGACATTCCTCGAAATGAGCACTTTGCTAAAAAAGCTGCCGCTCGTATTCTTCAAAACGAAGATATGTACTCGATCTATAAAGAGATCTATACCTTTAAAGAGCAAGAAACCGAAGCAACCCTCAAAAACTCTATTGCAGGTCTGCCATCAGCTATATTTGCTGATACCAAAGAACAAAATGGATGCTGCCGAGTTGGACAAACAAAACTTTTTTGCAGCAATTATCCCTTCTTCAGCCATCATGCAAATGATATCAGAGATCGTTGGCTCAAAGATGCTAAAGCGGTCTATGAAAAGCAGAACCAGATCGACTTTCATCTACATATGATCAGCACTATTACTGGCGCCGAAGAAGTGTATACAGGAAATTTTGGTAACTGGAACCACCAAGATGAACTCTGGCTCTGGGCCCCCTCTACAGAGCAAGGCATGCATCATTTAAGCACCTTTCTGAATGCCTTTCGCACAGCTTCCTGTATTCAAGACAATCCGCTTGAAGTTACATTTTTAGATCCAAATAGTAGTGAGCTCAAACAAATTTTTATAGAAAAATTCCCCACAGCCTCTATAAAGCCTACAACTACAGCACCGGTACACAGCATGCCTATTGCTGTACTCCGCTTCAAAGCTGGCACAATTAACTCCCGTAAAACTCATATCTCCCCATACCTTCCCAGAATCACTTCGTTGTAGCTCTCTTCTGTTCAATTTTTTACTCTAGAGTTCATAGACTCGACTTTAGGAATTTTTAACGCAAAGAAATACAAAAGACGCGAAGGCGCAAAGAGAAAGAAATAGCTTCCCGTATAGTTAAAGGCCGTGTTCGATTTATTTAAAAAGTGTTATTTCTAGGAACTATAGTGTTACCTACGTTAGTAAACTGGACCCTCTCTGTGCTCTCTGTGGTAAAAAATAGAAAACAAAACCATACTCTATAATATCTTCTTAGTTCTCTTTGCGTCTTTGCATCTTTTGTATTTCCTTTGCGTTAAAAAAATAATAAGAATCTTTATCTATAAAAACCCTTATAGAAGACATCCAAGGAACGCTTTACATTTTGCATTAAATAACAATATGATAGCAAACTACAAGAAAGTAAAAAGGGAAGGAATGGTAACAAAAAATCTAAAATATGTTTGAATGAAAATAAGAAAAACGCTCCGCACTACTCGCCAGAGCGTCTTTAGAGACACTGTACAGCTTACAAAGGCTTACTCTTGTTCAGTCAGAGTCAGACTCTTCTTTCTCTTCTTTACTGTCTTCTTTGCCATCTTCGATGATCTCAAGGTTCACACGAATACCATTGCGCGATGCAACGGACATAAGCAAAGTACGAATGGCATTAATTGTCTTGCCTTTCTTACCTATGATCTTGCCTATATCGCTCTTTTCTACCCCAAGCTCTATAATTAATGTCTGCGTGCCACCAACTTCGTTAATTTTCACCTTATCTGGGTGATCTACAAGATTCTTAACGATGTATGCAACAAATTCTTTCATATTTCGACCTCAAGTTCGCTGTGAAAAGAGAAAATTCCTTACAAACTTAATAATATCTTAAGCCAAAGTATTTCGCTACTAATTTTCTATTTCAAATTAGCAACTGATTGGGTTACGTTCAATCATCATCGTAACAGGTCCATCATTAAGAAGGCTCACCTCCATCTTCGCACCAAAAACTCCTCGAGCGACAGGTCTCGCAAGCCTCTCTTCAAGAGCCTGAATAAATGCTTGATACAAGGGCTCTGCAATTTGGGGAGATGCTGCTTCAATAAAGTCCGGGCGTCTTCCACTCAAACAATTTGCATAGAGCGTAAACTGACTCACAACAAGTACATCTAACCCTAAATCTTGAACGCTGAAATTCATCTTGCCACTTTCATCTGTGAAGATGCGCAAATTTGCTACTTTCTCTGTAAGAAATTGAACTTCTTTAGATGTATCTAAAGGATGAATGCCTAAAAAAAGAAGTAGCCCTGGACCAATTGCACCAACACTTTGATGATCCACCTGAACCGATGCAGATGTCACTCGCTGAATAAGCACCTTCATGAAAACTCCTGAAAGAGGTGAAATACTACTACTTTTGAATAATTGAATGACAGATGCGCTGCATATCCTCAGGAAGAGGAGCTCTAATCACAATCTCTTTTTGGGTGATCGGATGGATGAACGCAATCGACTCTGCATGGAGCATCTGTCTTTTTGCTTTATAGAGCTGATTCTCCCCCTCTCGCCCATAGAGAGAGTCTCCAAGGAGCGGATGGCCAATATGTCTCATATGCACGCGGATTTGATGGGTTCTTCCTGTCTCGAGGTTCACACTCACAACGCTTAACGCTCCGCTACTTTTCACAACTTCAAGATGAGTGATCGCCTCTTTACCACCGACAGCAAGGACTGTCATCTGCTTACGATAAACCGGATGGCGTCCGATTGGCGCTTGAATGGTTATCTCTTTAGGACATCCCAGAGAGACGCATAAATACCGTTTTTGAATCTGCCTTGAAGAAAAAAGTAAGGAGAGCTTTTTATGCATCTCATAGGTCTTTGCAGCAATCAGCACGCCCGAGGTCTCTTTATCAAGCCGGTGGACAATACCTGGACGAATAGTATCTTGCTTTTCAAGAGATTTACAATAAAAGAGAAGCGCATTGACAAACGTACCCGTCCAGTTCCCATACCCAGGATGCACAACCATATTCGCAGGTTTATTAATCGCCAGCATATGCTCATCTTCATAGAGAATATCGAGAGAAATCTCTTCTGGCAGAACCTCTAGCTCTTTTGTAAGAATAAATTGAACTTCAATTTCATCATCAATTTCAGGCTTATAACTTTTTTTAACAGCTCTGCCATTGACAACGACAAAACCCTCTTCGATGAGTTTTTGAAAGTAGGTACGAGATGAAGTGTTGTATTGATTTTTAAGAAGCTGATCAAGCCGCATATGCTGCTGCCAGGGCTCCACGATCAGGGTATTTGTAACCAATTCATCCATATATAAAAAAAGCAGCTGAGCTGAAATACAGCTCGCTGCTGTTACTCTTTAAAATTGTTAGAAAATACGAAACCTAACCGCCATTATTACGCTTTTCATCGTCATTAATTTTTTTTCTTCTGTCATGAGCAGCTTTCATATCATGCAAAATACTAGATTGGAAAGACTGTAATATTGCGTTAAAGAGTTGTGCCGCTTCTGGGCTTTTTTGCGTTGCTCCTAGATTATATAAGTCAGCACCCGATATTGTTGTTGTTGGAGCTGTTCCAGATGGAGTCGTGCCTGTTACAGTCCCTAATGTATCTAAAGATGATAGAGGATCTGTGCCCTGAGGAAGACTAACTGGATCTATAGTGGACATTGTTCTTCTCCTTCTTGCCTTATATTAATTATTATACTACAAAACTATTTATTATTAAAGAACAGAATTATCTTGCTCGATTTCTTTAATAGATGACTGTATATCACTGATAGAGAACCCCTTACGATAAAGAGCACCGAGGATTTTCTGCTTTTTCGCAAATGAAGTCTCTCGGTCAAGAAGGGCTGAATATTTTTTAGAAATCACTATTTTCAAAGAGTCTCTATTTCCACCCTCGAGCCGTGGTCGCACCTCCTGCTGTCCTACCCCCCGCGCCTGACACTTCGCTAAGATTTCCAGTGAGCTTTTACCCTGGCGGCGCAGCTTCTCAATAAACTGCTCGACCCACCTCGCATCATCAATCCAGCCGTGCTGCTTACTCTCATTCACTATTTTTTCAATCAGAGGCGCTGAAATCTCTTTTTTCTTCAGATAGCGCTCGAGCTCTTTGGAGTGCAAAGTTCTGAGTGACAGTTGTTTAATCGCTAAAGCGCGAGCTCTTTTTTCCTCCACACCCTCTCCCCTCACTAATGGATTTCTATCCGAATAACCTTAAGGTATTTAAGGCATTGTCAATTATTTTACCACAGAGGACACAGAGATCACAGAGGAGGTCCAGTTCACCAATATAGCTACTATTGTAGGCGCTCATACTTTATTTTTTAACGCAAAGAAATACAAAAGACGCAAAGGCGCAAAGA
>JAQGPK010000181.1 GCA_028293095.1 Chlamydiia bacterium
TTAGAATATTTATGTCCGCAGTGCGTTGTAACGAGCTCATTACGTTCGATGAGTTCTTTGAAGGGTTCAGCGCTAATTGAGCATTCATCATGATATTCTGCAACTGAAAGTTCTGTATTTATATTTACCATAATACTATCCTTAATTTAAATTAATTTATAATTATTATACTTTTATTTTTTATATAAAGTAAATAAAAATATTTTGTCGCATTAATTATATATAAATTGACTTTTATGATTTAATATAAATTATTACAAAGTAACATCACATATTGAATCTTCTATTAAAAAGAGCTGCTACTAGAAGAGCTACTACTTGTTGTAAATGGTGAGGCACTCATATTTGGTGCATACTCCGAGAGTATCTGCTGTACAGGTAATGGGAAGGTGTGAATATCTCGGATAATTTTTAGTCGTTCGTAGTATGAACCGAGTACAGAGTAGATTTGGACGAGCTGGGCTTCCTGACTCAGTACACCAGAACGTTGCTTTCTGAACGCATAAATAAGTTCTGGGATATTGACCTTAATCTCTTCCAAATTGATTCCCGCAGCAACTGCTGCATCAACCTGCTTTCGAAGAAGATAGCTAATTGCAGTAGTTCCGGTTCTACCGACGCCTCCTTTACAGTTAATTGCTAATGGAGTCTCTTGGTTTGGATTAAGCTCCTCCATGCGATCAAGCATAAGTTGAAATACTTGCTCATCTGGCATTGGATGACGGTCGTGCCAGCCATCGTAGTGCAGGTGGGTAATTGTTTTGCCATTTGCAACTTGAAGAATGCTTTCAACTATTTTTGATGCGCCTTTAGATTTTGCATCCTTTTGGCCTTCAATAAGGACTTTTTGCGCAGCCTTAGCAATGGTACGAGTATCATGGAGTACTATTTTCGAAAGTGTGTCCTGTCCCCAAAAGTTGTTGCAACGGCTTTTTGCTTCGCCGCGTTCATGGAGCGACACAAATACAGTAGCGCCTTGTTGGATGGCTGCATCAAAGTAGCTTCGAGCACAATCTATTGTTTTTGGCAGTGCTGATAAAATAAAGTTTTGGTTATTAAAGTGTGCATCCGTTGCATTTAAAAAAGAGGCCCCCTGAACATTTTTTCCTGTACGATTTTTATCAAAAGGTGGGTTATCCTTGCTTGCAACGGCTTTATGTTTAGCTTTTTTTGCATCGTTAGTAGACTCCCCTTGAATGGCAGGATCAATTTTCACACGTCTTTTAATCTCAGCTATAATTTTTTTACCTTTTTTAAAATTACAGGCTTTGAGCTCATCAGCTCGCGCTTTGAGGGTACCTAATGCACACCACTCCTCAGGGAATTGATCAAGCGAGGAACTCTTACTTACTTGCGTAGTCGTTGGGGGTTTTTGAGCTTCTTCAGTTTTTTCAGCCTTTTCCTGCTTCTTTTTAATTTTTTTATCAATCGTATCCCTATAAGGGGCGAGTATTTTTTTACAGAGAGCTGTTGTCTTTTTAGAGAGAGCAGAGGCGTACTCAGGTTTTTGCCATTCTGCAACAAACTTATACATGCAGCGTGTTGCCCAGCTAGATTCACATTTATCAACAAGACGCTCTAGGTAAAGCTGTGTGACTTGTTCTCGCTTTTCTGATTTCAGGAGGTTTTGCGCAAAAGTGTTTTCACTAGGCTCATTGTGGCCAGCTGTGAGTACATGACGCATCTCTGAGTTAGGAAAGTTTTTTTGTAAAGCTGCTAATTTCATAAAGCACCTAGTAATTAATAATTTAAAAAACAGTAGCTTAATAGTTTTAAAACATGTATAATGATTACAAATTTTTATAATTTATTTATATTTATGGTAACACATATGTTTAATTTAGTGGATTGTTTTTATCAGCTTAGCATTACTACAGACCATACTATTTCTATCAAGGAAGTTGAAAATGGGAGAGAGGTTTATGTTTCTCCTGAAGAAAATACTGCTAAAACGTATAAAGAGCTGACTGCTTGTATAGAAGAAGTTGATAGAAGAGTAAGTCAGAGTACCTTTCGACTTGGTCAAATTACTCCTAGGGAATTGAATAAACTTAATCAATTTTTTGAAAACCTTCAAAAACAGGTAGGGGCCCAGTTTTCCAAAGGGGTTGCGGAAAAGGGTATGCGTCAAAATGAACGTATGAAAGTACTCGTTCAAGAAACTTTATTGAAGAACGAAGCGAAGTTGTCGGCAGAAGTGTCTCTGATAGCTCGTATGACTCATCTTTCCACTGATATTTCTACTGTTATTAGCGAGTATGCGCAATCAGAAGCTGACTTTGTAAAAGAAGTGGCGCCTGTCATGGAGTTTGAAGTAAATGACCTTTTGACGCAGCTCTTTAACGTGGCAACTAGTCAAGTGGATCTCCCGATTTTGCGGAAAATTCAAAGCCGTTTGTTGGAGAGTACTGGAATACTTATAGGTAATTTTATACGAGATGCCGAAGGCAATGTAGCTGCATTGAGCACACTTACGAAGATTGGCCCTGCTTTACGTGCTTGTTTCACTGATGAATTTCGCGCATCTGTTGCATCACTGAATCTCGATCGAATAGCTTTGAGCCAAGCGCAGATAGAAGGAATTACCTCCTTTTTTCCAAACCTCTTGTATCTTTCCTTGAGTGAGTGCGGTAGTACCTCTGAATTACTTCAGTCTCTTGCAGCTTCTTGCCCACATCTGAGAAGTTTACATCTAGGAAGGAATGGAAAACTTGTAGATGAAAGTTTAGAGCACCTTAAAAAATTCAAAAATTTAGCGGAACTTAATCTTGCACATTGTCCAAAAATTACGAATAAGGGTATCCAGTACTTACAAGGGCTCGAATGTCTTACTACGCTTAATCTTCAAGGAGCTGTTTGTATTTCAGATAGGGGCATCGCTTGCCTTGTCCTCTGCAAAAAATTAACGCATTTAAATTTGACGGACTGTCTTCAACTTACAAGTGAGAGTGTACAGCATCTCAAAAATATTAAAGGGCTTACAACTCTTTCTTTAAAGGGGTGCCTTCAAATTACAAGTGCGGGCTTTTTAGAGCTCGTTCAATACCCAAATCTTACACACATCGATCTTTCGAATTGTCCATTGTTGAATGCTGCTACTATACAAGCATTTCATAGATGCACACGTCTCCAAGTACTGGACCTTACGGGAAATAGTATTAAAGAGTCAGCGAAAAAGAGTCTAAAAGCTGCACTTCCCCATCTTACAGTACTAGACTAAGAGCCTCTATTCTATGAAAGGAGAATAATTGTAAAAAGCGCAAGGCAGTGGTACTATTACCCATTGTTCTCTATAACATTTATAATAAGGATGGTTTTTGTGGTCTCTATTCATACAAAAAATGCCATACTCACTGTAGGTATAGTTGCAGCTACTGCTTTTGCAACGGCTCCTTTGTCTGTTATGATCGCTCGATGGGTAGGGTACACGATACAGAAAACACCTCTTGGTATTGCCACCATGATTAGTGGCTTGGCACATCTTGTGCTGTTTCGTACAGAATTACTATCCTCTTTTTTGGCATATAAAAATAATGAAAAGTGGCCCCGACTCATTGAACGTCAAATAGTGATCATCTCCCTTGCAGCTCCTATTACTATAGCGGCATATGCCTCAATGACTCTTGCTATCCCTAATCAAGCCGCTCTGCTTGCTGTAGCCCCTGGTTGTGTGATCGGAACTCTTGTTAGAAGAATTGCTAGTGTAGTGATGGGAGCAATTGTGAATCATGCTTTGAATAGTTCTTCAAGTAAGGCCAAGTACTAAGGATCCCTTGTATTATCCCGGTAACAGAGAAGGCTATCTAAAATATCACAGCATTCGCTGTCCAGCGGTTGATCGTAGCTTTCTGGTCTAAAGTGCATTTGAAAAGCCTGTATGACTCTATTTGTTTCTATATCTAACTTTCCATTGCGGGGGACAGCATACCCCCACTTTTGAAGGCTCTCTTGTACCCATGACACGCTGACATCTTTTGGCTTATTTGAATGGATGCGATCTACAGAAGGGCTGGGCCATACGCCAACTCCCTGTTCAGCAAGTCTTTCCCAAGGAAATAGTGGGCCGGGATCCATCTTGCGTTGCGGTGCTATGTCAGAGTGGCCAACTACATTTTCAGGAGCAATGTTTAAGCGATCCATGATAGCTTTTGCTACGCTCGTTAACCGATCGACCTGTTGACTCGGAAAGTGATGCCATTTTTTTGGAACGGTGAATATTTTTTTGACATCTAGGTATTCTCCTATCCGCCTCTCTAGGTGAATCATGGTACTCCAAAAATATCGCGTGATAGGGTGAGAGGGTTCTGCGGGCACCCACCCATAGGTGTAGCCCCAATTTACATTTTCAATGCCAATAGAGATGGAATTGATATCCTCAAAGCCTTTCCAGGAACTTTTTCCGGCATGCCAAGCTCTCTTTGATTCATCAACAACTTTATAAATAGTTTTCCCATCAGTCGGAATAACATAATGGGAGCTTACAGCTTTAGCCTTTGAAGAAAAAATTGCAAGTGTCTCATCCAGAGGGCAAGCAGTGTAGTGCATAACAAGGAGCGAGGGATGTGCATTTTCTTTTCTCTCTGAATAATTAGGGGAGAGGTATG
>JAQGPK010000185.1 GCA_028293095.1 Chlamydiia bacterium
GTTGTATAGCACTTCTTTCTATTTCTTGGCAGCTATTCCCTATTATGGCTAAGGCTATTTTTTCATTACTAAAAGAAAATTTTAATTTTTATAGCTCTTGTTTATATAATCTTTAAATTTATTTAGCACTATTAATTTAATTTTAATTAAAATAAATATTAACAAAAAATTAGATTTATGTTATAATATTTACATATTTATAATATTAAATTAACTAGGAAACAAGATGGCATCAAATATTAATAGTAAAACATCATCTTTAATCCAATTTTACGAAAATGATCCAAAAGTTTCATATAGACCTTATACAGCTGAGCCTACTATAGATAATATCATAGTTATCGAGCTTCCAAAAGATGAAGAATGCCCTATCGAAGCGCAAACTATTCAAGAACTTGCTGCTATCGCTCTCTCACAAAAGCCACCACATCCTTATCTCCTCGCTCTCGTTCAAGATAAAAGCGGCAATGCGTGTTACTCAGATGCCCATAGTGTAACTAAGCATTTTTTTATTAATGGTTTTCGAAGCCCTAAAAATCGGGAACTATGTGAAAAAGTACGCTACTTTATAAAGAAATCGCCTGATGGACCATTTTCTCACATTACAACCTGCACTGATGTCATTACTAATGAAACGCAAGACTATGTTCATGCATGCAGTTTAGAAAAAAATGAAATAGCACTTGCTGCTAGAAAGCGCCTTATTCCTACCCTTTCAAAAGAAGACAGATTTCCTTTCTTAGAAATTATCAGGCACAACCATCCAAACGATCCATTTCCCTATTCCTATCTCCCTGAACTTCTACAGTACGAAAAAAATGAAATTCCATCCTATACTAAGCAAACCTATGATATTTTATTAAAGGCCTCTACTTTTAATTTAAATGATCCATTCATATACGCACATCTCGGCGCCATTCTACGAGTAGGCTGTAGTGATGTCCCAAAAAATAAGTTACAAGCTCTTAGGTATTTGAATAGAGCACTCGAGCTGGATCCTCATAACTATGTTGCAATCGAAAATAAAGTATTCTATCTAGTATCGAAGAACTCTCCCTATGTGCATGTCACAAAGGATTATCTTGAGCGTTTACTAAAGGTTAATCCAACTCATGCCTTTGCGCAATTACATCTCGGAAAAATCTTAAAAAATGGCTCTGACCTTGAGTTCGGCTTTCTTGCAAAAGATGAAAAAAGTGCCAAAGCACTTCTGGAAGAGGCGGCTAAAACATATCCTGAAGCATATAGCGAGCTTGCTGAACTCTCCCTTTCAGAAAATAACCAGCCTCAAGCAATTGCGCTATTTCAAAAAGTACTCGAAGCTCAACCTACACACTTTGCCGCATGTAAGTATTTAGGTGAGATCTATCGCACAGGTACAGAAGGGGTAAAACAAGATAGAGAAAAAGCATTTTCTCTTTTTCAGATAGCTTACAAAGCAAACCCTCAAGACGCTTTTGTCCTCTCTCGAATTGGTGAATTACTGCGAGAAGGAGGAAAAACTTTTAAGCAAAACTCCTTAAAAGCAAAAGCTTTTTTTAACAACGCCCTATCTTATTCTAAAAACGACGTCTTTGCTTTATCTCGCTTAGGGGAACTTTTACGATGCGGTGGCGAAGGTCTTGCATCAAATGAGCGATCAGCAATGCGACTTTTCCAAAATGCTTTGATTCATGATCCAAAAAACAGCTACGCTCGTTCACATCTTGCTGAACTCCTACGAACTTGCGGGAAAAATATTCCTCAAGATATCGATCAAGCACAGAAGCTCTTTGAACAAGTACTTAATGAAAAGCCTACCGATTGCTTTTCTCTTACAAATCTTGCAAAAATTTATAAGACTAAGGAAGATTCTCGAGTACTAAACCTCTATCAACGCCTCTTAGAAGTTGATCCTACAAACACTGATCCATTAAAATCTTTAGCTCTGCTCTACATATATGGATCATCATTCACCCAAAAGGATTTTAAACTTGCTCGCAAGCATCTTGAAGAGGCCATTGCTATTAATAAAACAGATCCTCTGCTACATGGACTTCTAGGTGAGATCTATCGAAAAGGTGGATTTGGGGTTGAAAAAGATCTTAAACTTGCAAAGCGCTGTTATACAACAGCTATCACCTACCAAGCTGAACATCCTGCTCTCAGTTTTATTTGGTATCAACTTGGACAATTACATAAAAATGAACCTAAGAAAGCACAACATTTTTATGAAAAGGCTCTTACCATAAATCCTCATCATAAAAAGGCAGCTTCTCGTTTGAAGAACTACCCGACGATGTAAGTTCAAAGACAAGATGAAAGTGAAAGCCTGCAAAAAAGCACCCTTTAGCCATTTAAAGGATGCTTTCATAGTCAGAATTATTTTGAATTAGCAATCGTAACAAGTTCCTTCATCCACCTTATAAACGAATCTGCTTGTGCTTTTGTAGCTTTGCCTAATTTTTTATCTTTTAAGCTCTTTCTTTCCAAATTGCTTATTTGAGTCATATAGCTCTTTGTTATCGGCCATATTGCACTTAAAATTACACTTGCTTCCTCTTTACTCACCACACGATTTGGATTTGTAATGACCCATTCACACAAGGTGGCTAAACGCTTGGCATTAGTTTCTCGTCCTAGAGCAGGGAGCGGCACTATCCTCGATTCTTTATTTATCGAAACTTCTGTGCTTATTGGTACCTTTGGTGTAGTTGGAGCAGCAACTTGCTCCACCTCAGCTTGTTTTTGCGGCTCAAGAGAAGCATTTCTTTCTTTCAGTACCGCCTGTAAGTTTTCTTGAACCCGAGCTTCTGATTGCTGCAAAGATAAGGGTTTACTTCCAAACATTGTAAAGGACGCAGAAGACTCTGATGCTGAAACTGGTATCTCTCGTAGACTCGCCTCTGAGGACACATCTTCTTTCACAGGTTGTATCTGCTGCGGAGGAAGAGTTTTAAGATGCTCTATAAAAAGCCCAAGATTAACCTGGCACATCCCTAGCATTCCTGCTACACCCTTATAATACATTCCTCTTTTATCAATGTTTTGCATATCGGAAATTTCAAACGCATCGCTACCGCTACCGACAATTTTTACATTATAATTACTAACTGAAGCAGGATTTGTATCTTTATTAAAAACAGAAATAACAAAATCTGGTTTTTTCACAACATAATCTGAATTTCGTCCCCATATAGGCTCACGAACTATCCATGCGCCATCTACAGCATTACCATCCATAAATTGCTGAACTACTTGCTCTTTAGTCGAAAAAGAGAGGTACGTGTTTTTATTCTGCAGCATTTTTTTTATTTTCTCTATTTGCTGAGCATTTTTTTCATACTGAATTGTACCCTCTCCTTTTTCTGCCTGTAGTTCCAGTTTTGATTTTACTGCCACAGCAGTTGGATATAACTCTTTTTGTATCTCTTTAAGGCTTGTAAAAGTACCTACTTTCTTTAATTTGCTGTGAAAGTGCGATACATTTTCATAATCCTTCATAGTAAACGCAGCTTTGTCTGTAACTTCTAATACCTCAAAGTTTCCGGGATTACTAAAGGGATCAAGTACATAAGAATGCACTTTTCCATCATCTCCTTTTGTCATGAGCTGATACAGTAAGCCATCCCACTTCTGTCTGCCTGAAAATAGCTCAGTAATCACATATGCCGGCTCCTGCATGGCCTTTAGCTTCTCTTCTGCTTCTCTCGGATCTTTAATAATAGCGGTTTGACGTATAGCCTTGATTTCCTCTAATGTCGCTGTTCCATCCTTCACGCCCTTCAGTGACATTTCAAGTAGCCAGCCTTTAGATCGAATAAACTCTTCAACGGATTGAAAGAGCTTCCCTCCGATCTTTAATCCCATAGGAGTCACTAAAATCTTCTCTTCAACAAAATTACTTTCATGATTGCGATAAATAATCTCGAAAGAATCAAGATTCTTAGATTCTTTATAAACAAGCCATGAACCCTTAAGAAGGTCTTCCGACAAAACACCTTCAGCTATTGTAAATTGCTCTTTGGCAGCTGCTGCGTTAGTAATAATCGTCTCAAATCCAGGTAGTGCTTCTATGCTAGAGGTAAATATTTTTTTCAATCTGATACACGCTGCATCATAGTCACTTTTAGTTTCGCTAAAAGGAACGCGTATAGTTGAATATAAAGAGCGTAGTATGTCTACTACATTGATAGAGGGATTGTTTTGTAATTCTCGTTGTAATTTCTCGAGTGGAACAGCCTCGTCGACTATTTTTAACTGCTCATTAAGAAAACTAATATGTGGAACCACTCGCCCTTTTCCATCTTTCTTCATATACAAGGCATAAGTACCTGCGGCTTTTGCCCCTAAAATAGTCTTAAAATCAGCAAGCTCCTTTTGAACGTTACTAATTTCTTCATCTTTTATTAATGATGAACTAAACTCTACTTCTATTTTACTAAAAAGATAAATTGCTTCTTGTTCTTTCTGGGTGAAGGGAGTAAAAGGTTTTCCCTCTGCTCTAGGTAAACACTCTTCAAATGTGTTAAATTGATCTCCATTACAAGTGTAGGAGTCTGCCCCTACATATACCGTTGTAATAAATATCTTCTGATCATTTTTGTAATAAATTTTGATTTCATC
>JAQGPK010000189.1 GCA_028293095.1 Chlamydiia bacterium
TCTGTGTTCTCTGTGGTAAAAAATAAGAAACAGTACCGTAACTATTCTTGCTCTTTGCATTTTGCACTTTGCGTTAAAAATAAAAGCCGACTCAATATAGTAGGGGCTCTTTTAATTTTTTTTACCACAGAGAACACAGAGATCACAGAGAGGGATTTCTGTACTTCTTCTCCATATAGGGAGTAAATTTTTCCTCGAGTTTGGTCCTAAAGATGGGGTCCACTATATTATCCTCTGTTCTTCCTTTGCGTCTTCGCGTCTTTTGTATTTCTTTGCGTTAAAAAATAATTAATAAATATATGAATAGGATAACTTATCGGAAACGAGGGTGAGTTTATAAGCATTAGAAGGGCGCAGGGGTAGATCCTGCGCCATAGATACCTATTACTTCGTTGTTCTGGAGACTAATTGGTCTCGAGAGTCGCAACCCTTAAAAATCAATTGCGCAAGATCGGGGAATTTATTCAGCTTTGCTTGAACACCTTCTGAGATGCGGCAAGCTGTAAAGGTAAGACTTCTTAGATTAGGAAAATTCTCTTGAAGCTTTGTAATGGTATGTTCAGTTATCCACATATCGAGAGCTTCTAGAGTATGTAGTTGAGTTCCATACTCTTTCATGGCTCTTTTTTCATCAGCGTTAAGTTTTGCAAAATCAAATCCTTTTTCTTGAAGAAGAGAATTAATCTTTGCTATCCATTCAATATTCTCAGAACCTTTCTCAAATTGTGTAGGCGATGCTCGAGTACTTTCAAATAAATTTGTTAGCTGCTCTATCTTCTTTTGAAATAAAATCTCATTCGTCGTAGGCGTGATAGATAAATTCTGAATTGAATCTGTTAACTGAACTAGGCTACTATGAAATAAATTGTCTTCATTTTTCATGCGTGTATAGTTAGAGTTCTTTTTAAGTACTTTGAAAGGAATTGTATTTGTTCGATCCTTCAGCACGGTGTCTGCTTTGAAAGTAACAGCTTTTTGTTTAGCTTTTTCTTTCTTAACTATAGTCGCATCAATTGATCTTGTTTTGAGGGGAGTAATTCGGCATGCGTTCTGTAGTCGTTCTGCTCTTTCAGAAGGCTTTTCTTTTCTTTCTTGTCGCTCAGAAGTAGGTGGAAAAAAATCAGAAAAGCTTTGGGACTATAAGGAACTATTTATTGGAAAATAAGACATACTATACCTAATATTAATATTAATAATAATGTAATTATATAGAATTATTTAAATTATTGCAAATAAAATATATTAGTTTATTTATTAATAAGTTTAATTCTAAAAAGCCCTAAGAGATCTTGGGATTTTACTAACCAAGAAAAGAGAAAGACTAACCCTATAAAAATTCCAGTAGGGATAGCAAGTGCTGTGAATTGATCGAAAGTAGTTACTGGTAAAAGCTCTGCTGTATTTGTAAAGATTGTAAAGAGTGAGGCTGGTATTAGAAATTGCGCTTCAATGCACCAGGTAATCACTCCCGCAACTACGCTAATTCCTACGACTTTTAAAAATTCTTGTGCGCCTTCTTCTGATATAATATGGCCTGATTGCTTTTTAATATATTTATAAAGAAAAAGAACGTTAACCCAAGAAGAGATGCTTGTCGCGAGTGCCACGCTTAAGGCTTTCCATTCAAGTACAAAAACCATGAAGGCATTCAGAATAAGATTTGTAACTAAGGAAATAATAGCCCCTATTGCCGGAGTGCGGTAATCCTTATGAGCGTAGAAGGCAGGGGCCAGTACGATAATGAAGCCCATTGGTAAAAGTCCGAGAGCATAGCCGTGTAAACAGCCACTAGTTGTAAAGATCGAATGGGCTTGAAAATCGCCTCTTCCATATACCAAATTAATAATATGTGTGCCCATGACATACAAAACAACAGTGCAGGGAAGGAGAAAAGCGGTTACGCGCCTTAAGGCAAATTCTAAAAAGTGAAGGTATTCTTGTTTATTTCCAGCTTGGATGGCGCGTGAAAGTGGAGGCAAAATGGCTCCAGAAATTGCAATCCCAAAAAGAGCTAGAGGAAGCTGTAGAAGCCGTAGTCCATACCAGAGCTGCGCCGGGCCTTCTAGGTCTGCGTAGCGTGAAAAAAGCGCATCTACTGCGTTATTAATTTGTGATGCTCCAACGCCAAGGAGTCCTAAAGCAAGTGGCCCCCCAAGACGTTTAATATCGTCTGAGAAAAGCTTGAGTGTGTCAAAGAGCTTTCCTTGAAGCATAGGGCGTAAGTGGCGCAAGATTGAGGGGATCGTGACAAACCATTGAAAGACGCATCCAATTACAATTGAGGTAGCGATATAGGGCATCGCTTCAATGGGCTTAGAATTGCAGAGAAAAAGGGCGCCAATGGTGATGCTAATATTGAAGAAGGCGGGAGCGATACCTGCTGTAAAGTAATGTTTTTGACATTGCAGGAGAGCGCTATTAACTCCAAACAGACAGATGGGGAGTAAGCTTGGCATGAGAATAATCATTAACTTGATAATCTCTCGGTTTCCTTCACTCCAATTGACTACATGTAGAGAAATACCTAGTCCTGCCATGCTGCAAATGATGAGCCCTATCAGAAAAAAAGTAAGTAATACACTCAGATCGCGGAAAAAACGGAAGGCGCGCTCAGGCGTGTCTTTGCGTAGCTCTTCGAAAAGCGGAATAAAAGCCGACTGAAGGGCTCCTTCGCCAAAGAGACGTCTACAAACGTGAGATAGTCTAAAGGCGACAAAGAGGGCAGCGATGGCTTCGTTTGTCCCAAATGAAAAGGCAAGCACCATATCACGGAGCATGCCGGTGACACGGCTTAGTGCGGTTCCAGAAAGAAAGCGTGTGGCGCTTTGTTTAATGGATGTAATAGAATCTTTTAACAAAGCGAGGTGGTGTGCATCAGTAATGGCTTTGTTTTCTATAGGAGCTGTCTCTCCTTCAGTCGAGGATGACTGATATACCACAAAAACCTCATAATATATTATCAATTGGATATACTATACTCTTTAAGGTGATTGATTTGAAGGAGGAAAAGTATGCAAACGGTAAGGGCAGTATCGAGCCCACTTCTCGATCAAAAGGAGCCTTTGCAATTAAAGGCTGGACCTCTCTCTCTTTCAGATCGCGTAGATGCAATTTCAGGCCCTCTTATTAATGGCAATATGATGTTATTTGAAGCACCAGATCATTTTTTTAAAAATAAGGGTATTATTTCCTCTTCCTCTATGAGCGATGCTGTCTTGTCTGCCAAGAAAAAAGAAAGAGAGGCAGTCTCTCAGGCGTTATCACAAGCCGTGCAGCATGAGCTTGAAGATCTCCATCTTGAATCGATTGAAGATCTTGGAGCTCTGCTCCATGAGCATGTACCTCATAAGACAAACGAAGAGCAGATTGAACGAGAGCTTTGCCGGATTGAGGCGCGACAAGGGGCTCTGACACCTGAGGAAAAAGAGCGTTTAAAGAGAGAGCTCAGTCAGCGATTTGTTTTTACGGGCAATTTTTCACAAAGCTACACAACGCTTGTTGATCATATTGTTGCAGTGGCCACATTTGCACAGGAAAGAAAAAATAAAGAATTTCTTTACGAGATTCGTCAAGCATTTGCAAATCCTGCCTATGAATGGATCAAGCATGATGAGAAATGTGTAGCTATTCACTTTCTGCATGCGATGGCGCTTGCCTCCTATGCAGAGCCACGCGTACTCCAGGCTTTTTCAGAACTTGGAGAACATTTAGGGTTTGTGACTGCAGAGGATGCTCGCCCAACAGAGCTGCATGGTTTTTTGCGCAAAGCGCGAGTTTCAGGACATAAGTATGGCCTTATCAAAAATGATCTTACTATTTCCTATGCCTGGAAGTTTTTTCCTAATGCTTGGGGATCATTTCTCAGTATCAAGTGGGGGAAATGGTTGACTTCAGTATGTGGATGTAAAAAATATGATCCTCGTAGAGATCTGGAAAATAATGCAGGCGCTTTTTTTGAGGAATCCTTTCAGGTAGGGGAAAATTCTGCAAAAGTCGCAGCAAGGACAGTCTATACTCCGACTCCCACAGTTGGTGATGAAGTATCACTTGAGGCACGAGCGATTCTCCAAGCCATGGAAAATCGAAAATTCATGAGCAGAGAGCAGTTGAAAGAAGAGCGCTACCCTTATGTGAAGTGGGCTTTTGTGAATCTACAGAATATCAATTCAAAAGATGAAGGGCCAAGAGCTCTTGCCATCATGCAACTCAATGAGGAGTTTCCGCTCTCTTTTGAAGGCATTACAGTATCTGTGGATTCAAAGTTTTATCGGGCAGGTGTTCATGGTCGTGATGAGGCAAAAATTGAAGCGGCTGTAACGGATGACTCCCCACTGAATGCTGAGTATAAAGAAGTAGTAAGAAAAGAGCTTGTACAAGAGGCGCATTTTCGTTTGAATAATCGAATTCAAGCAGCTGATGGCGGGTATTATTTTCCTGATATAGCCTGGAAGTCTGTTATCAATAAAATTATTGATAAAGCGTATGAGGCAGTTATTCATCATCAGTTGCCTTTAGGAACTGATCAGAAGGTTTGGAACTGGCAACAGAAAGCAGCCCTTCGAGAGCTTGTTATTTTAGGAATTATGCGCTATTTAGTCGCACGTAGTGTGCAAGAGGCAAGTGCGTTACAAGCAGACGCTAAAATTCTTTCAAGTTATGTCTGTAAAGAATGCATGGATCGAGGAGGAAAGGTAAACGCCTCTTTTCTTTGGGCTCTTGGGGCTGATATCCCTGAAACGCATAAACTTGTCTTTTCTGCCCTCCATGGAAGAGCGCTGTTGAGTCGTAATCGTCTTGTACTTGCAGATCGCGTAGAGCCTATGCTGGCAACGGCTATGGTGATCACACAACCGGAAATGCAGATGTTTTTACATGACATTGCCAAATCAGTTGATGTACACTCTCAGATTGTAACACCACTTATTTAGTTAGGAAATTATGAGCGAATTATTATTAGGAGCACATACCTCTGCAGCAGGTGGCGTGCACAATGCAATTTATGAAGGAAAAGCCATTGGGGCAACGACGGTACAGCTTTTTACTGCAAATCAGCGTCAGTGGAAGGCCCGCTCTATTGCTCAAGATGAGGTGGACCTTTTTCAGCGAGCACTTCTAGAGACAGGCTTAAGCCATATTATGAGCCATGATAGCTATCTCATTAACCTTGGTGCTTCAGACCCAGAAATCCTCACAAAAAGCCGTGCTGCCTTTCGCGCAGAAATTATCAGATGTCTCCAGCTCGGAATCACCTATTTGAATTTTCATCCAGGGGCAGCTCTCAAAGATCCTGTAGAGCTCTGTTTACAGCGCATTGTAGAGAGTCTGAAAGAGATGAAAGATCTCTTTACAGGAAAAGAGCCTTTACAACTTTTGGTGGAATCTACAGCAGGCCAAGGCTCAACTGTTGGTTGGAAGTTTGAAGAGCTTGGTTTTATTGTACATGCTTTGAAACATGATCTTCCTATAGGTATTTGTATCGATACATGCCATGCTTTTGCCGCAGGTTATGATATTCGTACAAAAGAGGGAGTCGAGAGGGTTGTGGATGATTTCGATGAGCATGTAGGATTAAAATATTTAAAAGCGTTTCATTTGAATGATTCTCAGAAAGGATTAGGTTCTCGCGTTGATCGGCATGCTCAACTTGGAGAAGGAATGATTGGCATTGAGTGTTTTCGTGCCATCATGCAGCACCCCAAGTTGAAGTCTTTGCCAAAATATTTAGAGACCCCCAATCCTGAAATTTGGGAAAAGGAAATCCAGCTCTTGCGAAGCTTTGTCTAAAACTATATAATTTTTCACTTATTCTACTTTTATTGTTTGGAGAGGCGCATGCGCACGAAAATTAAAGAGCTACTTGGTGTTCAAGACCATAGCACGCTTATTGGTAAGACTTTTACTGTGAAAGGCTGGATTAAAACTGTCCGCAATCAAAAAAACTTTATCTTTGTTGAATTGAACGATGGCTCCACCTTCCCTAATTTTCAAGTGATCGTCGAACCGACTGTTAAAGATTTTGATAAACTGGCTGTCCATATGACAACCGGCGCTTCGATGAGTGCGACAGGGACAGTTATTGAAAGCCCTGGTCAGAATCAGGCTGTTGAGATGCATGCAACAGAGGCCACTGTTTTAGGGTATAGCGATCCGGAAGTGTATCCCCTGCAAAAAAAGCGTCACTCCTTTGAGTTTTTGCGCACCATTGCTCATTTAAGACCGCGCACAAATACATTTGGAGCCGTCGCTCGCGTAAGAAACGCACTTGCTTTTGCAACGCATAGGTTTTTCCAGGAAAGAGGCTTTTTGTATGTGAATACTCCGATCATTACAGGTTCTGACTGTGAAGGTGCAGGTGAGATGTTTCAAGTGACAACGCTTGACATGAACAACCCACCAAAAACTGATAAAGGGGTTGTTGATACCACCAAAGATTTTTTTGCTAAGCCTACCTACCTTACAGTTTCGGGACAGCTTGCTGGCGAGACCTACGCTTGTGGCCTTTCTGATGTATACACCTTTGGTCCTACTTTCCGTGCGGAAAATTCAAATACCTCGCGCCATCTTGCAGAGTTTTGGATGATTGAGCCAGAAATGGCCTTTGCTGATCTGAATGACAACATGGAATGTGCTGAAAGCTACATTAAGTATGTGCTCAAAGATGTGCTGACTACATGTAAAGATGATATGAACTTTTTTAATCAGTTCATTGAACCAGGATGTATTGAGCGTCTTCAAAAAGTGATTGATGTTCCTTTTGAACGCGTAAGCTATACCTACGCGATTCGTGTGCTTCAAAAATCTGGGAAGACTTTTCAGTTTCCGGTTGAATGGGGATTAGATCTTCAGTCCGAACATGAGCGCTATTTAGCCGAAGAATTTTTTGGAAAGCCTGTGATCCTTACCGACTATCCTCGCAAAATTAAATCATTCTATATGCGTGATAATGAAGATGGTAAGACGGTTGCAGCTATGGATGTGATTGTTCCAAAGATCGGCGAGATCATTGGTGGAAGCCAGAGAGAAGAGCGCTTTGATCTGATTGAGCGTAAACTACAAGAGTTTGGACTTGCCAAAGAGGCGTACTGGTGGTACCTAGAGCTTCGTAAGTATGGCTCTGTGCCGCATTCAGGCTTTGGTTGCGGATTTGAGCGCTTAGTACAGTTTGTGACGGGGCTTGATAACATCCGCGATGTTATTCCATTCCCACGCTACCCAGGCAATGCCGAATTTTAAGGGGTTCTTGCTAATTTTTTAACGCAAAAGCGCAAAGAGAAAGTAAGAAATTTTCACCACAGAGGGCACAGAGAGGTGGAGTGGTAATGTGGTAATGGTTTGAGTTATTTCTTTGCGTTAAAAAATGAAGTAGCGCTAATTATGCTCTTCACTCTTTTCTCTATGGGCGACAAGCCAATAGGTAACCCCTGTTGCTAAGATGGTGGCGGCTATCCCGCAGACGACGAGAGGGTTTGTGTTTGTATAGTCGAGAACGATGATTTTTCTGGCAACGGCAGTCACTGCGGTTGCGACTACAAGCGGGACATGAAACATATTTTTATTGAGATAGATCACAATATTTAAAAAAATTTCAATTGCAATGAGGACAGTTAAAAAAGAGCCAAACACGAGTAAAAGGTGCTCTTTTCCTAGTAACAAGAAGGGCTCTTCCCTACATAGCTGATACAGAATGTTGGCTACATCAATAACGCTCCATAAGATGACGAGCGTCATCAAGATGGCGAGCGCCTTGACGCTATACACCACAACTTGTAGTAAAAAAGAAGTTAACTTGTCTTGCTTTGCCATCTTTCCTTCCTTTATTTAATCGATATTTTACTCCTATAATTAAATAAAGATTTTTTAAATATAAAAATTTTAGAGCTTTCACTCATTAAAGGGAGCGTAGATTAAATTCATCTTCTATACTAACAGAAATGAATTTTGTGTATGCATACTAATAAAATATTTGTTATAGGGTAATTCATTATGAAAATAGAGAGCACACAGCACGATTTAGCATCGCCCGATGGCAAAATTGTTGAGTTTCAAAAAATCGACGAGCGCACCGCCCATGCCGTTGTTCTTATTGAAAATATCAATAAAGATTTCGTTGGATTTGAAATTGAAAAGCAGCTCGTCTCCTTCAATATTAAGAGCACTCTTGCGCAAATTGGGGTAAATGGTGTTGGCATTAACTATGAAATCGATAAGGCACAAAAGTCAGCTCGTGTCCTCGTAGAATTAAAAGCTATAGGGCCCATTGCTCGCGAGATGTTAGCGCTGCTATCGTGTGGTGCCTATATCGGAAAACTCTTTGCTGCAGATGAAAGAAGACGTGTTCGTGACCCTGACTATCTTTCACGCATGTTCGGGCGCTCTGATCGTTTTGGAAGACCGCTCCTCTCGCTTGGTGGTATGCAGGGCAGCGATGCTCTGATTCTCGATAAAATTGATGGTAGGGCAGTTGCCTATTTATCACTTCGATCAGGAAAAGTTTCCTATGATTCAGTCATTTTTGGATTTTTGCCGACTATTGCAAAAGGGCTTCATTCAAATCTTCCTCTGCGAGATCTTCTTTATCTTCATCAAACATGGATTGAAGGTGCGCCAAGAAATGCTGATGAGGATGAAATTTTACTTGTACGAACAGCTCGCCTGCATGTGCGCACTGTCTTTGCAAGGGTTGTGAGTGATCTTTTGGCGCCTGGCTATCAGCACACATCAGCTTCTGTTTTGCAGCCTGATACAAGAGACTCAGGGGATATTTATGAATTTTTTGGAAAGTCTAAGCGCGAAATTACAGATCTTCCCTTAGAGTTTTATACGCTTGAGCCATATCGTGAGCATGTCTTCTTCTCTGACCGTGATCAGCTACAATCTTTATTAGAAAATGAATCGTCACTTTTTACAGCTTTTCAGACGGCGCCTCTTCCTGAGACAACGCCTGCAGCAACATTTGTGGTGAAGGGTAGTCAAATGCGTTCGCTCCAGCCAAGTAGCTGGACCATGCTTGAGCCAACCTATCAAGAATTTCCTGGAATCTCTCAGAGCACAAGACAGGCCCATCTCATTGAAAAATATATCGAAACGCAGCCCGCGTACCCTTATCTCAAAGCCATTGAAGATGGCTATATCACAAGTCAAGGTATTCTCTTAACTAGATACTTTCCAACGCCACTTTTAAAAAGGCTATTACTTTCCGATAACGTCTCTCGCTGCCTGAAGGGAGTTTATTTCCAGTATCCTTCCTCCTCTCATAAAGCCTTCTTTTCACAGGAAGATCGAGCGCTCCTTGTGGATCTTCATAAATTTGCAGTGCCTGTCTACTGGGTTGATCATGTCACTAATCGCATTTTGCAATACTCTCAAAAGAAGAATCGTGAATCCGGTATGTTTGTCCCCATTGACTTTGTCGACACCTACATGAAGACAACTGTGTTTGGTATTTACGGCTCCAATTTGCTATCAGGTAATTTTGAAGAGGAGCTCAAGAAATTACTTAAAGGTGTTTTAGATCTTCGCGGAGAGATGAAGCATCCACTGCTCACAGCTGACACCCCGCTTGCTCTCATTACAGGAGGTGGTCCTGGTGCTATGGAAGTGGGGAACCGCCTTGCCAAAGATCTGCATATCTTATCGTGTGCTAATATTGCAGACTTTCATCAAGAAGGTGGCGTTGTCAATGAGCAGAAAGAAAACCCGTATGTAGAGGCCAAGATGACCTATCGGCTCAAGCAGCTTGTAGAGCGTCAATCAGAGTTTAATCTCGATTTTCCAATTTTTGTTATGGGTGGCATCGGGACAGATTTTGAATTCTGCCTTGAGGAAGTAAGGCGCAAAGTGGGGGCTACTAGCCAGACCCCTGTATTACTTTTCGGTGCAGTGGAATACTGGAGAGATAAAATTACACAGCGCTTTGAATGCAATAAAAGAAGCGGTACAGTCAAAGGCTCTGAATGGGTAAGTAATTGCTTTTATTGTATTCAAAATGCAGAGCAAGGTATTGAAATTTATCGAAAATTCTTTTTAGGCACCCTTCCGATTGGAAAAGATGCCCCGGCAGCAGAGCTTGGATTCATGATTGGGTAACTCTATAGACTAGACTCTTAGAATCCGTAGGAGAGTCTGATGCCAACATAGTCTGTTTTCTTTTTGGAAAACTGACCATCTAAAGAAAAACCATCATGATATTCAAGAAAAAGTCTGATTTTACGGCCAAGACCTTGTAGTTTGCCCCATTCGTAGCCAATGGCATAGGTGGCGTCAAACTTAAAGTTTTCTTCTTGGTAGTTTCTAAAGTACATCGATAAGAAATACTGGCCATAGAGCTGTGTGAAGTTGCGTCTAAAGGCGCGCACTTCCATACCATATTCAGCATAGAGAGGATCGATATG
>JAQGPK010000204.1 GCA_028293095.1 Chlamydiia bacterium
GATAGACATAGAAATTGTAGTAAAAGTGGGGGATACGTGCCCATTCAATCGCAATCTCTGGATCGACGACAACATCTTTACCAAAGTAAAAGGCGTTCAGTCGGAGGTATTCTGCCTTTAAAAGCGCTGGAGTAATTGGAATACGCTTTTCAACAGTTTCATGCATGAAGAGCTCAAACTCTGCAAACATCGCCTGTCTAAAAAGAGTAGCTCGCATATCTTCTAATTTTTCATTCAGTAAAAAAGCTTTTTCTTGTTTCGAAGAGGCATTTTTGAGCATGAGCTGCATGAGGAGCTCTTCATTAAATGTAGAGGCAACCTCTGCTACGAAGATAACATAGTCTGAGTACTGATAGGGCTGGTATGTACGCGAGAGTAGGCTGTGCATACTATGGCCCGCTTCATGAGCGAGCGTAAAGACATCGCGCAGAATGCCTTTATAGTTCATTAAAATATAGGGCGAGCTATCATAGCATCCACTTGAGTAAGCACCAGAGCGTTTGTTCTGGTTTTCATAGCGATCGACCCAACGATCTTTTTGAAGGCCATTTTTAAGAAGTTTTTGGTACTCGCTGCCAAGAGGGGCGACAGATTCAATCACCAGCTCTTCTGCTTGTTCGTATGAAAATTTCATGTCGACAGATTTGACAAAGGGGACATAGACATCGTAAAGGTGCATCTCTTTGAGTTTGAGTGCCTTTTTACGTAATTTCATGTAGTCATGCAGCGCTGAAATATTATCATGGACGGCTTTGATGAGCGCATGATAGACGGAAGTATCAATATTTTTTGGAAATAGCGATGCCTCTAAGCAGCTTGAGTAGTTTCTTGCTTTTGCATTGAAGAGGTGATCTTGCATCTTGCCATTGATGAGCTCTCCGAGAGAATTTTCAAATTCAGCATATTTGCCTGTAAACTGAGTAAAGGCATTTTTACGAAGTGTTCGATCTGGGCTGCGTAGGTACATGCCATAGGAGCCATGAGTGAGTGGCATCTCTTTTCCTGCCTTATCCTTCACGGTGCCAAATTTAAAATCGGCGTCAGAGATTGCTGAAAAGGTGCGCTGCGAGGTGGTGAGCGCTTGTCCTGCTAGTGCTAAAAGTTTTTCTTCAGATTCTGGAAGGGTGTAGGGCGTGAGTCTGAGGAGCTTTTCAATAAAAAAGGCGTACTCTTTAAGATCTGGACTCTGAAGAATTTTTTTAGAAACACTTTGGATCTGCGGCTGTATCCATGAGGACTCTTCTTCAAATTGATGATAGAGGGTAGAAATTCTATCGTAGGCTTTTTTATAGGTGTCGTTAATAATGTCTTCATCATGGCGAAGATGGGCGTAGGTGTAGAGTTTACGTAACTTTCTTTCAATCGAAAAATAGGTCGTGAAGAGTTCTTTAATGGCTTTAGCGCTTACAAGCTTCTTGTTATATTTTAGAAGGGTTGGAAAGAAGGGCGCTTTGGTTTTTTTACCTTCTATTTTTGCAAATTCAGTTTCCCACGCTTTTAATGTAGGATAAAGAGCTTCAACATTCCAGCGATCTTTTTTTAAAATCTCTTTTCTCTGTTTTGTCATATGAGGGCTCGAGGTTATTCAAGTACAGGGATTGCTTTTTCTAAAACATTTTTAGAGCAGTAGACAGGTGCGTTGTGCATGAGAGCCAAAGTGATACAATCCGAGGGGCGTGCATCAATCTCCACTATGTGGCGCATCTCTCCTTTTTGTAACTCCAAAAAGATACGAGCATAATATACAGTGTCCTGAATATCGTTCACTACAATTTGTTTTACTTTAATATCAAAGCCTTTAAAAATTGACGAGATGAAGTCATGCGTGGAAGGCCTGAGCTTTTCGGCATCTGTTAAGTAGGTTTGAAGGGATTTACCGACAGAAGGATCCACGTAAATTGCAAATTTTTTATCCTTAGCCTTCAATACGATCACCGTATAGGACTTGGTCTGAAGAATTTTATCAAAAGCTAACTGTATGAGTTCTGAAAACATATATAGGCAATTGGTTTTTTACCGCAAAATGACAGTTTTGTGGATTTTACTCAACAACAGTTATCTTTTGCTCATCACCAATAATAATTTTTGAAGCTAAGTTAAAGAAGAACCCTGTGTCCACAACACCTGTAACTGAAGTAATTTTCTTTTCATCTTCTTCAGGGTGGGTCCTTTCATCTTGCAAATCAATATCATAAATAAAATTATGATTATCAGTAACGTACAGACTGCCGTCAGCTCTTTTACGAAGCGCTCCGGTATAGCCTAACTTTTGCAAATGGGCAATTGTAAAATGATTACCAAAGGGGAGGATTTCTACAGGAAGCTTTATCTTTCCAAGGAGATTTACACACTTTCTTTTATCCACGAGTACTATTAATTGATCACTTGCTGCTGCAAGTATTTTCTCGCGAAGGAGAGCGCCTCCTGCACCCTTAATTAGTCTTTTTTTTGTATCCACTTGATCGGCGCCATCAAACGTGATATCGATATGCTGGACTGCTTCAAGAGGCACGCATTGGAGACCTAAAGAAAGAGCGAGCTTTTCTGAGGCAATGGAGGTAGCCACGCAGGTAATCGAAAATGTATGCTCTGCAAGACATTTGATAAATTCAGCAGAGGTTGTTCCTGTGCCGAGGCCAATGGTCATGCCATCTTGTACAAATTGCATGGCAAAGTGTGCGATCTGTTTTTTTATTTCGTTTTCGTTCATATTTAATTTTTTGTGTTTTAACCTGAGTGTATAAATTATGGGCTGTGATCTCAAGACAATTTCTCACTATCTCAAAGAATTACTTCGTCCTGAGGACTATCAAGATGTATCTCTTAATGGCCTGCAAGTAGAAGGTAGGTTCCATATAGCTACAATTGCAACGGCAGTTTCAGCAAGTCTTCAAGTGATTTATGAAGCAACCAAGATGCGTGCAGATCTCTTGATTGTCCATCATGGCCTTTTTTTGAAAGGGTGCGATCTTGTTGTTAAAGATACAATGAAAGAGAAACTTAAATTCCTTCTTACACATGACACGAGCTTGATAGGATATCATTTGCCGCTCGATGCTCATCAAGAATTTGGTAACAACTGGCCTGTTGCAAAAGCATTAGGCTGGAGCAATCTAGAACCATTTGGGATCTATCATGGCATGCCAATTGGTGTAAAAGCTACTTTTCCATTGATGCCTCGTGAAAATCTTCAAAAGACTTTGGAAGATTTTTATGGCCATCCAGGGCATGTCGCTTTAGGTGGTAAAGAAATAGTGGGCTCTTGCGCACTTGTTTCAGGAGGTGCTCATAAGCTTATTTTTAATGCAGCCGATGAGAATGTTGACTGTTACATTACGGGTAGCTTTGATGAGCCGATTTGGCATGCAGCCTATGAGAAGAAAATTAACTTTATGGCATTTGGCCATGCAGCGACTGAAAAAATTGGAGTACAGCGTTTAGGGGAACACTTGCAGCAGAAGTTTCATTTGGCGCACACCTTTATTGATGAGCCAAATCCGTTTTAGCTCAAGCTGAATCTATTGTTTACAAAAAGCGTTCCAGAAGATTTTTTAACGCAAAGAAATACAAAAGACGCAAAGGCGCAAAGAGAAAAAAATAGCTTTACGTATAGTTAAAGACAAGGTTTGATTTATTTAAAAAGAGTTATCTATCTTATGGAACTAAAGTGTTACCATGTTGCCATTCTCACCTCTCTCAGTGTCCTCTGTGATATCTGTGGTAAAAAAAATTAAAAAATCCCACACTATATATCGTGGGGCTAGTCTTTGCGCCTTAGCGTCT
>JAQGPK010000081.1 GCA_028293095.1 Chlamydiia bacterium
TCCTTTATCCAGAGCTTGAAAAGAGGTGTGATGAGATGCTGGCAGCAGGCTTTTTAGAGGAGGTTGTGCGGCTCGATCGCCAGGGGATTCGTAATAATTCGATCGCTCGTCAAGCAATTGGGTATAAGCAGAGTTTGGAGTTTTTAGATACGGCGCAAGCACCTCAGGATTATACGCTTTTTGTAGATAGCTTTAAGGCAGCAACGCGCCATCTTGTGAAGCGCCAGTTCACTTGGTTTCGAAAAGAGCCACTTTTTCGTTGGCTCGATCTTTCTCAATATTCACGCGCTGAAGTTTTAGATATGCTCATTTCGGACTATCATCAAGGCAATCAAGTAGACCTTCTTCCAGAAGCATAAAATTAAGGGTAGATAGGAATGAACGCATATATTCAAAAGTTGGGAAATAGCCTGGGTATTCTTCTTCCCAAGAGCTTGTAAAGCAGCTCAATTTGCATTCGGGTGAGAGTGTAACTATTAGAATCAAAAATAATCAAATTGTGATTAAAATTCTTCCGTATAATTTAAATAGAATGGTAAAGGCGATAACAGCAAAAAATTGTCATCATTTATTGTTTAATGAAATATCAGTTGGAGATGAAGAGGGGTAGATTTTTTTAGAGGTGGAGGATTGGCATGCTATCTTCTTCATGAACACGCCCTTCTAGGGGAACATCAACACTGTTAATATTTTCATACGTGCGAGTGATGTTGTAGAAAGAGTCTCGTTGAGCGGGATCAAAGCCTGCTTTACGGATCATCTCTAACATGCCATTATGATCGGTTTTATTGATAAAATCGGTTGCGCGATGCACATTTTCTTCTAAAATCGTTCCGCCGAAGTCATCTGCACCATACTTGAGCGATTCCATGCCTATCTCTTTTCCCTCTGAAAACCAAGAGGAGCCGATATGAGAGAAGTTATCGAGGTAGATTCTTGAAAAGGCTAAAATGCGAAAATAGGCCTCTTTCCCAGCCCAGCGCGTCACCTGTCGTCTTAAGGCCGTTTTCGTTTTTTTATAGCTCCATGGGATAAAGGAGCTGAAGCCGTGAGTCTGATCTTGTGCTTGTCTTAGGGCTTCCAAGTGATTCATGATATCGAGAGGTTCCTCAATGTGGCCATACATCATCGTAGCTGTGGTTTTAAAGCCGATATCATGTGCGGTTGTATGAAGATCGAGCCATCCATTAGGCCCGATTTTTTTAGGTGAGATAGCGAGGCGGACGCGCTCTGATAAAACTTCCGCGCCTCCTCCAGGAAGTGTTCTTTGCCCTGTGTTCCAGAGAGCTTGTAAAGCTTCTTTAACGGTAATGCCGGAGACTTTGGCAGCATTCCAAATTTCAATCGCGGAGAAAAAATGAGGATGGATATCGGGATAATTTTTAATAGCTAAGCGCACGAGCTCTACCAGATAGTCGATCGTGATCTCTTCATGAACGCCACCTTGAAGCAGAACCGTTTTAATGCCAGCCTTTTTCGCAAATTCAAAGTGTTCTTGAATGGTCTCTGCAGCTGTTTTAAAATAGGCATCTTTTGCACTTTTTTTTCTATAAAAGGCGCAAAAATTACAGTCAATGTCACAAATATTCGTATAATTTGGGTTGGAATCGAGAACGAAAGTAACATATGGTTTTGGGTGCTTTTCAAA
Source organism: Chlamydiia bacterium (assembly GCA_028293095.1). Taxonomy (GTDB): domain Bacteria; phylum Chlamydiota; class Chlamydiia; order Chlamydiales; family FEN-1388; genus JAHFTM01. The sequence continues at coordinate 1,649 of JAQGPK010000081.1, forward strand.
GCGCGCTTTTTGTGCTTTTTCTTGGAGTTCTTCGAGTGGCGCAAACTGAAAGAGTCGGAGCCCCTCTTCAAATGAGATTCGCACAGCCATTCCTTGATAATTAAAGGTTCGAGCTGTATTATTCGAACCACTCCTTTACTTTTCAATATAATTATCATCATGACAGAAAATTTAGTTCCAGCAGAGCCGCAAGACACACATCAAGAGATTGCTCAAAAGAAACGCCCAGTGAAACAGCCGAAAGGTGTACTAGCTGATGAGGCAGCCACGCCTTCCAATATCAAAGGCTTGCAAGCAGCAATTCAAAGCTATCCAGATTTAGAGAAAAAGCTAGATCATGTGGTTCAGTTTATGGAAAGTGCTCTCGCACAAGTAGGCTCTCCTCATTTTAAAGATTTTTGGGAGGCCAAAAAACTCTGTCAAGAGCTCTTTAAAGGAAATGTCAATCCTTCTCATCGCGTTCTGCTTTGGACAAAATATAGTGAATTGAGCCGAGAAGCAAGAAGGCTTAAAGAAATTTTTGATGAGCAAAGCACTTTTGCCTGTGAGCAGATTGAAATTGCTGTAAAAGCTGTCGAAGATGAAATGGGTCGCTTTGAAGAACTCCTTAAGCATGTACGTCCCTTTGAGTTTTCAGTAAAGCCCAGATCTCTTGAGTCCCATCAAGATCAATACAGACGCCTTCAAACTGAACTTAGCCTCTATAATCTTTTTGCGACAAAAGTGAATGGTCTTAGAAAGGAATTAATTAAGACTGAAATGAGAATTCGAGATAAGAATAAGTTTTTCTTACGACTTTCCCGTTTAGGTGATACTCTATTTCCTAAGCGCAAAGAACTTATCCATGAGCTTGGCCAGCTTTTTATTCAAGATGTCGATACCTTTATCAAAAATACATTTGATCATGAAATGAAATCAGCGGGATTATTCCATGCCCGTGAAGAGATTAAGTCGCTTCAAAGTGCGGCTAAAGAGCTCACCTTAAATACTGATATCTTTTCGAAAGGGCGTAAACGGCTAAGTGAGTGTTGGGATAGCATTAAGCATTTAGTGGAAGAGCATAAGAAAGTTGAAGGGGAACTCCGAGCAGAGCACAAACAGCATCGTGATCTGTTACTGACCGAACTGCAGGATTTAAAAAAGAAATATGAAGAGAAAGTGCTTTCAGAAAAAGAGGCGCAAGAACAGCTGAATGATTTTATTGCACGTATGCGCAGTACAACTTTAGGAAAGCAAGAAATTCATATTCTGCGTGAGGAGGCCAACCATCTGCGTGAGATTCTTTTTAAGAAAGAATTCGAAAGGCAAAAGTCTGCTCTGACAGCCCAACAAGAAAAAGAGTCCGAGCGGATTGCAGCACAAGAGGCCATTAAGAAAAAAATTACTGATTTTCTTGCCCAGGGAGATGCCGTAGAGCTTGACCTCTTAGCTTCATCCCATGAGCTTTTAAAGAGAGAAGTGACAACGAGCGCATTTACTCGCAGTGAAAAAATAGCCTTAGAGAGAATGCTAGAATCTCTTTCTGATCTTATTTTAGAAAAGAGAAAGCAAAAACTTTTGTCGATGCTCTCTACGGATCGAGAAAAGCTGACTCTTCTGAAAAATCTACTGAGTGAGCGTAAAAAGCAGAGTCAAGAAATTAAACGAGGTTTAGAGGCAAGGCGTAAAGCTAAGGGTACCTCTGGGCTTGATTTTGCAGAAGCTCTTCAGGTAAATGACATTATAACAGAAGAAAAAGAGCGTCTTGAAAAAATCGAGGCGGAGATTGAAGAGCTGGAAAATGAAATTATAGATCTTGAAAGCTAATGGTTACAATTTTTGATTTAGATCATACCTTGCTGAAGACAAATATAAGTTTTGTCTTTGGTCAGTTTTTGTATCGTAAAGGGTATGTCTCTCTCTCTACCTGTCTTGTTTTAGCATGCGCGTACTTTTTGCATTTTATCAGGCTGCTTTCTGCGCATCAAATTCACGCGATCTCTTTTTATTTTCTTTTTTATAAAAAAGATAAAAAAGAAGTGGAGCTGCTTGCTGAAGAGTGCGTTGATGAGCAATTGGATAGACTTATACGTCCTGAACTAAAAAAAATAATTCAAGAGTTAAGCGAAAAGGGTGAAGCGATATGGATTCAGTCCAGCTCTCCAGAATTTTTGGTTGCGCCTATTGCAAAGAGGCTTGCTGTCACAAAATGGTTAGGGACAACTTACTGTCTTGATGCCTCTCATAAATATAGTCAGCTCAGCCAAGTTGTTGATGGCAAAGCGAAATGTTCTACACTTTTTGCAATTGATGCTTCTCAAGTTACTGTTTACTCTGATAGTGTGGAAGATCTACCGCTTCTTCAGGCAGTCGGCTTTCCGGTGGTTGTCTCAGAAAGAGGCTGGTGTGGAAAAAAATTAAAGAAAATTGCTAAAAAAAACGGGTGGGCAATTATAGAGGTATGATGCGAATTGGAATTTTTGGCGGCACCTTTAATCCTATTCATCTCGGGCATCTGGCGATTGCTATTGCCCTGAAAGAGGCGCATTACCTTGATCATGTGTACTTTGTGCCGACTCATACGAATCCGCAAAAGCAAGGAGTTACTGCAGCATCTAGTGAGCATCGGCTGAAAATGCTACGATCTGCGCTTCGAGGAATTGCTGATTGCTCAATTCTTACTCTGGAACTGAACCGACCCGGTCCATCCTATATGATTGATACTGTACGCGAGCTAAAAAAAGATAAGCGCTTTAAAGAGGCGGAGCTTTTTCTGTTGATGGGGGAAGATCTACTACAGCGCTTTTCTGAATGGAAATCTCCTCAAGAACTTGTACAGTACTGTCAGCCTTTGGTTGCAAAGAGAAGTGGGGCTGAGCTGACAGGTGACTGGCAGAAAGATCCTGAGCTACGGGATGCAATTCTTCGAGGAATCACAGAGACACCTCTTTATGATGTGAGCGCTACAAATATTCGGGAGCGCCTAAAAAATGGCCTCTTTTGCGGTCATCTTGTTGATCGATCAGTCCTTCTCTACATTAAAAAAGAGAGATTATATGATTCCATTTGAAGAAAAAGAGTTACTTCAATCTGTCGTACAGGCGATTTTTGATAAAAAGGGATTTAATATTTTAACTTTAGATGTACGTGGCGTATCATCTATGACGGATTACTTTATCATTGCAGAAGGCACTGTTGATCGGCATGTGAAGGCGCTGTCGCGTGCTGCTTTTGAGCTTCTCTCAGAGCATCATCGAAAGCCGAATCATACAGAGGGAGAGCGAGAGGGTGACTGGGTCGTACTTGATTATGGTGAGTTCGTAATTCATTTTTTTATTCCTGAACTTCGCGAAAAGTATGCTATAGAGCAGATCTGGAAAGAGGGCCAAGTTGTAGACATTGCTTTGGAAAATAAACAGCTCGCTTAAGTTCAGAAAACAATGATTGTATGAATCATTTTTCCTCTTAAAGATTCAATGGACGCCGCCTCAACATCAGTGCAGTTAGTCAGATTGAGGTGCGCTAAGGTAAGAGGTTGCAGTGTATCTAAGCCTTTGCTAGTGACATCATAATTACCAGAAATATCAAGAACTGAAAGCTGTTTGCAGGATTTTGCAATTTTTTCGAGTGATTCATTAGTGAGATCACAATTGCTGAGAGAAAGGTTTTTTGCCGCAGATATTGCTTGCAGGAGTTTTTCAAAATTTTCAGGCGAAAACTTGATCTCATTTAGATGGATTTTTTCTAAGTTCGGTAGTTCTTTAATAAGTTTTATGATGATTTCAACAGGAATTTCATACAAGCCACTGAGATCTAGCTCGGTAAGGTTTTTAAGCGTTTTGAGTGATTCAATTCCACTCGCCGTGATGTCGACACAGCCGGCAAGATTAAGGCTCGTGAGCTTGGATGCATCTTTCACGATGGTTGCAATGCCTGCATCTGTGATATCTCGGTTATATGAGATATCGAGGGTTATAAGTCCTTTGCAAGGAGCAAGTGCTGTCAGAGAACTATCAATGAGACGGCAATCGGAAACTATGAGGTGCTGGAGTTCTGTTAGGGCTTGAGTGATCTTTGGAAGTTTTGTTATTAAATTAGAGCTACTAAGATCAAGCGTTTTAAGTTTTATGCGCTCTGTGAGCATGTTCAGTACAGTATCGGTGAGTTTACAGCTGATGAGCGAGAGATGCTCGATTTCTTTAAAATGGAGCATATGGCCCCGCATCTTTTCTTGGTCCATAGAAATGCCAGTAAGGGCAAGGGCTGTAAGTGTTTTTTCTAATGGGAGTTTCCCAAGTTTTGATTCCAAAATTTTTTTTAAGTTAGGATCAAGTTTGTGGTAGTCTCCCTCTGCTTTTTCGAGAAAACTTCCCACGATTTTTCCTGTACTGTCTCGCAAAAGATTTTGAAGCGAGACAAGTACTTTTGGGTTCATTTGGGTTTGTTCATCGTCTAAAAAAAGCTTGGATAAAAGTGCAGTTACTTGTGTCATAGTCTCTGGCAGGCGCTCTTCAATGAAAGCCTCTTCAGAGATAGCATAATCGCCTATAAGGCCTAAGAGTTCTGGGGCTACTAAATCCCGTAGTTTTGGCTTTTCAAAGATCGGTTTAATAAGTGTATCAATTTTTTTACATGTTTTTTCATCTTTTATGCCATCTTTAAGAGATTCTATAAAATTATTTAATTTAGTGATTTCGGAATCAGCTATATGAATATTTTTCTTACTAATTTTATGGATGCAGCTATTTAGCTCAGAAATTGTTTTCGAAAGGGGTGGTTGAGAAGATTTTCCTGGAGTAATAGAGAATGTACCATTTTTAATATCTATTAAATAAGAATTTTCTTCAAAGTTATAGCTATCCTTATACCGCATAATAATCCATAATAATTAATTTATAAAGTAATTTATCTAATAGTTCATTTTCTTATTAATTTAAAGAATAATATTTAAGAATGATTAAAGAGCGCTTTCAAATGGAATGAAATAAAATTATTGTATAGTATTCGCAGTGACTGAAGGCTTTACTTGCCTGCTCTTTACAAGGTGGGATGTTTATGGTATACTAGATCTTTAAATAACGAGGATATATGAAGAAAAAGCGCATTGTCGTTACAGGTCTAGGGGTGGTCTCTTGTTTCGGGCAAGATCCTAATCAATTTTATGAGAAATTACTGGCAGGCGTATCTGGAGTTACACCTATTACAGAATTTCCTTGTGAGGATTTTGCAACACGTTTTGCTGCTCAAGTTCAGGGATTTGATGTAGGCGACTATATTGATAAAAAGCAGGCAAGACGCGTTGATAAATTTATCGCTTATGGAATGTTTGCAGGAAAGAAGGCGCTTGAAGATGCTAAACTTACAAACCTCGATGCTCTTGATAAAAGACGCTGTGGAGTTATTCTGGGCTCCGGTATGGGCGGCATGACAGTTTTTCATGATGGCGTTAAGAATTTACTAGAAAAAGGCCATCGTCGTATTACTCCCTTTTTTGTTCCCTATATTCTCCCAAATATGGCAGGAGCCCTTCTTGCGATTGATATTGGCTTTATGGGGCCAAACTATCCAATCTCTACCGCTTGTGCAACCAGCAACTACTCTATTATTGCAGCAGCGCAGCATATTTTGAATGGTGAAGTTGATGTGATGATTACAGGTGGTGTGGAAGCTCCAATTTCACAAATTGGTATGGGAGGATTTATTGCATGCAAAGCTCTCTCAGAAAGAAATGAAGCTCCTGAAAAAGCATCTAGACCTTGGGACAAGGGGCGTGATGGTTTTGTGATGGGTGAGGGTGCAGGTGTTCTTGTGTTAGAAAGTCTAGAGCATGCATTGAACCGAGGTGCTCCTATCTTAGCTGAGTATTTAGGTGGAGGGGTGTCTTGTGATGCCTATCATATGACGGAACCGAGAGCCGATGGGGAAGGGGTGGCGATCTGTGTAAGGAATGCCCTGCAAAGTGCCGGAGTTGCGCCTGAAGATGTGAACTACATTAATGCCCATGCAACTTCCACACCACTTGGCGATATGGCTGAAATCAACGCGTTGAAGTCTGTGTTTCTTGAACCGCACAAGATTAAAATGAATGCAACCAAGTCGATGATCGGACATGCGCTCGGAGCTGCAGGTGGCCTTGAAGCTGTAGCTGTCGTTAAGGCAATTCAGACGGGAAAGATTCACCCGACAATTAATCTTGAAGATCCAGAACTTGTAGGTTTTGATACTCCTATAAAGCAAGAAAATCTCGCTATTAATGTTGCTATTTCCAATTCCTTTGGTTTTGGTGGGCATAATGCTACGATTGTTTTTGCGCCTTATAAGGCATAACACTGTTTGATTTTTTTAACGCAAAGTGAATTCTCTATCGGGAAATAGCGAGAGGAAAATGGGAGGACTTTTGCAGTTTGAGGAGTCCATTGGTTATTTTTAACGCAAAGGAGCGAGTGAGGCGCAAAGACGCAAAGAAAGAACAGGGGATAAGGTAGTCAAGTCATTGGGTAGAGATAAGAGGTAAGCTGATACATTTTTTAGTCTAAATAAATCAAATGTTGTCTTTAACCATACGTAAAGCTATTTTTTTTTCTCTTTGCGCCTCCTGTATTTCTTTGCGTTAAAAATAATTAGAGATACCGCAACTTGTGTGCTGTTTATTTATTCTTTTATTAGCGGGGATTATGAAAGAAATTTCGTTTGGAATTGCTCCTCTTAGGTTGCAAAGTAGCATTTGGGAAATTTTTCTTGTAAAGCATGCAAAAGGTGGCTATTGGGCTATGCCGAAAGGACATAGTAATCCAGGTGAGAGTCCTTTGGAGACTGCAAAAAGAGAACTTTTTGAAGAAACAGGATTGTATGTTCACTCTTTGATTCTTGAAGAGCCTCTTTTTGAAAATTATCAATTTACTCGCAGCGTTGAGCTGATTGAAAAGACAGTTGGCTATTTTATTGTCAAAGTTTCGGGTACTGTTTCTCTTCAAATCGAGGAAATCTCCGATGGGAAATGGGTAACTCTTGAAGAGGCTCATGATTTAATTACCTTTCAAGAATCTAAAAATATTCTAACTAAAATCAAAAAAACTATTCATAGTATTGACAATTAATTAATTTAAAATTACTGTACGCTTTTAACAACAGAGACTTTTAAAGATGTATTTTACTCTTTATAAGCTCACTTTAAGAGGAGATGCTATGGAGCATACAGTAGTACTTGCGAGTATATTTGGCCCAGTTTTTGTAATTCTAGGACTCTGGATATTGATTCGTACAGAAGAGTTTACTAAAGTTTGGGCTTCTATGTAGACAACGCCAGGAGTTATGTATTTAAGTGGAATTATGAATTTG
>JAQGPK010000082.1 GCA_028293095.1 Chlamydiia bacterium
AAAAGATCCAGGGCTTACTCCTTAAAGAAAAACTCACCGAAGCAGAGCATCTCCAGATACTACTTTTCTTAGAAAACCCATTAGGCGTAGCTCTTGAAGAAAGCTCTCTGAAAAAATTTGTTCTTAAGCTTACAGAGTTTGAAAAAATTTTAGAGGCTATTGAGATAATAGCTCTTAAAAAACGGCTTCTATCTGCCATCAAGACCTATCGCAATGACTGGGTGCAAATTTTCTTACAACTTCTCTTTACTCTCGAATCAAATCAGCTACGCGATATTGTGATGAAAGAACTCTCTAGTCCAGAGCATAGTAAAGAGCTAAAAGCGCGCATTAAAGAGCTATTGGATCACCCCAAAAATTCACCAGAGGCTTTTGTATGGTACTTTCAGAAAGTTCTTAACAACGATGCCCCATACTTTACAGATATCGACTCAACATACCTCTTTGTTGAAGCGCTCCTCATTCTCTTTAATCATCTCGACAACAAACCGAACTACCGAGATCTTTCAAAGAAAGTTTACAATACCTTCACTGGTAATCGTTTTCAAGTTGTAAGAGATTTTCTCAAAGGAAGCTCAAAAGACTTTGCTGAAGAATTTTTACTCCTCACGTCTAAGTGTCACGGCTTTTCTGATCACGATAAAAAGATTTTGCGCTCACTCGTTGAAGTTGTGCATGCAAGTCTTGCCAAAGAGAAAAAACCAGATGATGCTGATCTTATCACTATTTGGACAACAAAAGAGGGCTATAACTTCGTTCAAGAGCGCATCAAACAGATTGGGACATCTGAGATGGTAGATGTCGCAAAAGAGATTGAAGTTGCACGAGGTCATGGTGACTTAAGAGAAAATGCTGAATATAAATCAGCACTTGAAAGAAGAAATCGCCTCCAAAGCGAAATGAAGACACTTTCTGATCAATTCAACAATGCTCGTATCATCACAAAAGATGATATTTCAACACAGTGTGTTGGTGTTGGAACAAAAGTTCAATTGCTTGATTCAAAAGGCAAAAAAATCACCTACTCTATTTTAGGGCCATGGGATGCAAATCCCGATCTTTTCATCCTTTCTTTCCAATCCAAACTTGCACAAGCAATGGAAGGGAAAGAGGTAGGAGAAAAGTTTAACTTTAAAGATGAAGAGTTTAAAGTTCTCCAGATTGTAAGTTATGAGGACTAATGGAGCTCGTTATTGCATCGCTCAATACGCATAAAGTACAAGAGTTACGAGAAGCTTTTAAAACGCTTGCCCCGCATATTCAGATCCTTTCTCTCTTTGACTTTCCAAGTTATAAGCGTACCATTCCAGAGCATGTAACCTTTGTTGAGAATGCGCAAGCTAAAGCGCTACATGCCGCCAGTGAAATAAAAAAAATCTGTATAGCAGATGACTCTGGAATTATTGTTCCGGCCCTACAAAATAAGGGTGGAGAGTTAAGACGCTACCAAAATGATGCTACTTCACCGGTTGTCCAGACAAAAAAGCTCTTAGAAGAAATGCGCGCGCTAAAGGATTTTGAAAGGCACGCATACTTAGAGTGTTGTCTTGCAGTTGCGACCCCTGAGGGTGTTGTAAAATCAGTTACTCAACGCTCTGAAGGATATCTTACAGAAGAAGAGCGAGGGAAAATCACTTTTGAATTTGATACTCTCTTCATCAAGCATGATTATAGTAAAACTTTAGGAGAGCTCACACCCTCTGTGAAAAGTCGCATTTCTCATCGCAGAAAAGCCTTAGAAAAACTTCTCCTCTCGATTGAACAAGTCCTGCGTTAATGCATTATTACATTGACGGCTACAATCTTCTTTTTCGCTCTGCCTGGAACCGCTCATCAGATAATCTTGAAGCCATGAGACAGTCTCTTATCGAAGAGCTCGATAAAGACATCTCTCTTTTACACCTTGTCGTAACTATTGTATTTGATGCTCCTCTACAAACTGAAGAGCTCCGAAGAGGTCATTTCCGATCATTAGAAATTATTTTTACATCCAAAGGGCAAACAGCGGACGACTTTCTGATTCATTCCTTTGAAGGAATGAGTACTCATGCCACTATCTGTCTTGTAAGCTCTGATAAACGTCTGCAAGCAAGAGCACGAAATTTAGGTGTTATAGGCCAATCCATTGAAGAATTTACGACTTGGCTAAGAAAGCGAGTCCGAAAAAAGCAGAGTGGCCTAAAAAATGAAAAGCAGGCTCTTCTTAAGCCTCAAAAAGAGGTCAAAAAACTACATAAAGTAGTTACTGAACCCGTAGTAAACACCGTTATAGATCCAAATGCTCCCCTTCCTCCACTGTCTGATCTTTTACGCTGGGAAAAGATCTTTACAGAGCGTTTTAAAAATCTTACCTGAAAAGATAATTCTAAAATATTATCGATGAATGTCAATATTTATAGCCTGGTTACCCATACGTGAAGGATCGCTCAGATAGGTAAGTAACCTTCTTCCATTTCGAATCGTTGGCTTATAATGGCCACTTGTCATATCAGCTTCATAAATGATGCCATCTTTAATATAGAGTCTTCCTGCGCTCTGCACAGGCGCGCCAGAAACAAAAGAGGAATGGTGAAAGCTTCCGACAACTTTTTTACCCACATAAAGATTGGCTCCTGTAGCGTCAATCACATACATATACCTGCCATCTGGAATAATGCTGCCACTTTGCATAGCTTTCCCATTTTGAAAAGTAACGATATATGTTGAGGCGGCACTCGGTGTGAGATAGAGTACAGTATTCGACTGTAGCTTTCGCTTTTCTTCAGGTGATGTGTGCTTTGCAATATACTTCTGAAAATCGATCTTAGAACTGCTTGCTTTCCATTTTCTGTAGAGCCTATCTGCTATAGCACGATAGACATGTACTCTTGTCCTATCTCTACGATTGGAACGTATACTAATGGCACTTTTAGGAATGCTTACAATTTCAACGCTGTACTCCAAGTTCATCATAATCGGCAACGAATGGTTCGATCGAACAGCAGCCTGCATCTTCTTTACAATTGCTGTGAATTTACGGTGAATAGGCGATTTTAATTTTTGCATATCCAAAAGCCGCACTATCTTATCAGCATAGGTAAAAAGCTGCATGTCCTCTTGCCAGTTGGTATGCTCTATAATTGCGATAAGAAGCGTAAGAAGCTGTTGTCCTTGACCACTTTTTCCTGGAATAAATAGATCTGGACCCTTTGATAGATCCTTTTTCAGAAGCCCACTCAACACTAAGTATCTTTTTTGTTTTACAGCCGAGGTGATTTCTTGACTTATAGGAGAGGCAAAGACTGTCTGAACTGATAGAAATATCCCTATAGAGAATACAATGTGCGATAGCCGTTTCATACCTCCCCCTATTGTTAAAATTTAAACTTACCCTACTCATAGCAAATATTTTGATTAAAATAAAATAAATTTTTTTTCATGCTTTAAAAACAAAAAATAATAACAATTAATAAAAACAGTACTTTTTAAGTATAAATAACGTTTAAATATAACAATTGGATTATATTTCTCGTGATTGTAAAGATCTCTGCCTTTTTAGCAATTTTTTAAAATATAAAGGAAGGGTCTTTAGCAAGAGCAGTATACTGTATTCGACTGACTACACCATACTGCGCTTTGAGAGAATAGCTAAAAAATGATCATTTCAAGAAGCTTTTAGAGTAATTTTTTCATCACGTTTTGTAGATTTTGTTTTTTCTGCAGCCACGGTTGTTTTTTCAACTTGGCGAAGGCGATGCTGAAGCGTTATAAAATCTTTTTTAAGGAAATCAAGCTGCTGCTGGAGATCCATAATTTGCTCCTTCGATGTTGATATCCAGGTATTACCCCAGTAGTGAACCGCAAGCGTTTCAGGATATATACGTGAGAAGGCACGCGCCTTTTTTAAATTAATTTTTTCAAGAAATTCATAAAATTTCTCGCGAATTCCCCGTATTTCTGATCTTCTTTTAGCAGCATTAGCTGCAGAATAGGGATAGAAATAGGTCGCTGGAAAAAGCATATTCGTTAAATTGTCTTCTTTGATTTTTTCAAGAACTGCAAAAGAGAAAGGGAAGTATGTGTGGTTAATCACTCGCTCAATAGCTGATGAATACGTTGCATCTACCATCTCCCAACGAGCCCTGATATATTCTTTCCAGCGCTTCATGATAGGATGGTTAGGCTTGCTTGCCATAATAGAAATACCAACCCAGACATAATTATTTGTTGTTGCAATTTTATGAGGTTGTTCAACACCTGCATAGAAGTCATATTTGAGATGGAGCTCATCGAGTGAATGAGAAGGGTCCATGTCAGCATCTAAGTAAACACCTCCAAAACGCTCTAAAAGCTCGCAACGCAAGATATCTGACTTTTCCGCATAGTTAGGAGATGCTTCAATCAGGTCTCGAAGCTCTAAATTTAATTCATCAAGATCATCATCTGTCCACAAATGATACTCCCAATCTGGGTGCATTTTTCTCCATTTTGCTTGAAAAGAAGCAAAATAGGACGGGGGTGTTTTCGGCCCCAGCCAGATTTGATGGATGATTTTTGGAATTTTTGGCGATTGGCTTAAAAGAACTTTCGAAGGGAGATTCTCTTCATACACTTTCTTGAAAGTATTATATCGAGAAAGATCATCACTATTGGTCAGTGCAATTTGATACTCTTCTGTACCCTTACCCATGGAATAATCAAAATCGACTTCTTGAATTGCGCCAAATGGCTTATTTTTTGTTTCTTGATTTGAGCAGCTTGTAAAAAATGTACTGACAGCAAATACTACAATGATAAAAAAGAGAGAAATTGTTGCTCGTAATTTTCTCATACCCTTCCCAAAATTTAAAGTTTAAGCCAGAATAGCGAACTCGTCTTCATATTGCAACAAATTAATGAAAAGTTTATGCTTCTTTATTAAAAAATAAATTTACATTAACTCTGCGCTCAATGAATGAATGGTTGAATTAATGCAAGTTGATATGGCAAAATACTCGAACTATGAAACACCTCTTTACAATTGCCCTTGCAAAACGAAAATATGTTCTTCTTCTCATTTTCAGTCTAATCGCATCCCTTCTCTTTACATTTTCGGGACAACTCGAAATGTTCTCGTTGGGTGTGGTCACAAAAAAGGGCCCTGATTTTTTTGAACTTTTTGCGCCCATTAAAGACCATAAGCTTTCACCCACAAACTCTGTTTCTAAAGACCTTTTTGAAGAACGTTGGGACCAACTCGATAAAAATCACAGCAACTCTATCACCAAAGAGGACGCCCAGCTTTTTATCAAAGAAAATACAAAGCCAGGAGTCATTAGTCAAGGTCTTGACTTTGTCAATAGCATCTTCCCTGTTGAGAAAAATATTTACTTTTTAATTATAGCACTTGTCGCGGTTGCCCTCTTTAAGGCAACTACCCTTTTTTGTTACCGTTTTGGCACCAAACTTTTAGCTATCCGTATTAGTCGCGATCTTCGCCAAGAATATTTTGAACATCTACAAGCTCTCCCGATCAGCTTTTATCAAAATCACAATATCGGCTCTCTCTCCTCTCGTGTTGTCAACGATGCTTACATCATTGCAGACTCCATCAACTCTATGTTGATCAACTACCTACAGACTCCTTTTGCAGTCATCACAACACTTGTGATTTGTTTTGCAGTTAGCTGGAAACTCTCTATTACTGTTTTTATCGGATTAACTCTCCTGATTTTCCCAATTATTTTCTTAGCACAGCGTATTCGAAAGATTGCAAGGCAAATCCAGAAAAAACAAGAATCTTTTGCATCAGTACTGATCGAATTTCTCTCTGGTATTCAAACGATTAAAATCTTTGCCATGGAAGAGTTTTCGCTCAAAAAATATACCGAACACAACGATCAAATGGCAATGCTCGAAAAAAAGAGTGCTCGCTATGACATTGCCTCTCGTCCGATTCTTCATACCATCGGCATCTTTTGTCTTGTAACAGCACTTCTCTTTGGACTCTACGGCCTCCTCCTTCCGCTCCATGAAGTCCTCTTCTACTGCGGCCTGCTTTCCTGCGTCTATGAGCCTATCAAGAAATTTGCCGAAGAAAATGGTCGTATTCAACGAGGAATTGCCGCTTCTGAGCGCATGTCGGAGGTCCTTTCTGTAAAACCTCATATCAACGATCACGATGGAGCAATTGAGCTAGCACGACTAAAAACTGCCATCGAATTTGATAACGTCTATTTTGGGTATACAAGTATAGAGCCTGTTCTTCAGGGTGTTAGTTTTACAGTCAAACGAGGGGAAAAAGTCGCCATTGTAGGACCTACAGGCGCTGGAAAATCGACAATTGCTCTCTTACTTGCACGCCTTTATGATATTCAAAAAGGTGAGATCCGTATTGATGGAAAACCCCTTCCTGCCTATACCCAAAAATCAATACGGGAAAATATTGGCTTTGTCCCTCAAAAACCCTTTCTTTTCTTTGATACTGTCCTAGAAAATATTAGTTTTGGCAGAAATTACTCCCGTGAAGAAATTGAGTATGCAGCCGTTCAAGCACACGCAGATGAGTTCATCCGTAAGCTGGAACATGGCTACGATACGTTACTTGCTGAAGCTGGTAAAGCACTGTCTGGCGGCCAGCAACAGCGCCTTGCAATTGCACGCGCCCTTGTTAAGAAAGCTCCTATTCTGATCATGGATGAGGCTACATCATCACTTGATGCAGTCTCTGAAGAGCGCATTAAACAGGCGCTGAAGAGCTTGAAAGGCCAAATTACTCAAATTATTATTGCACACAGACTCTCAACTATCGAAGATGCCGATCGAATTATCTACCTCGATAAGGGCGTCAAAATTGCAGAGGGAACGAAGGATGAACTCTTAGTCAACTGCCCACAGTTTAAAAATATGTGGGATCTTCTCTACTGCTCAAGATCCTAAGCGCTATTCATCATCGCTTGAGTTGTCTTTAGACCTCTTCTTATCAAAATAATTTTTAATAAATTGTCCTGCCTGTTCCGCTTGATAAAGCGGTATGGGAATAAACCGCTGAATAATAAAAGCTGGCAGGAGCGTTTTGAGATTTAAACTACTTGCTGCTTCATTTAAAAGTACTTTTGAAATAACCTGAAAGAGCTGTTTCATCCCCACATCTGTATTACTACCAATATTTTTCAGCTCAATACGAGCAATCGGTTGAGGACGAAGAGAGGCTTCAGTGAAGCAGTGATACTCTACTTTTAATTTAACATGGGTCATAAGAAATTCATCAATCATCAAATCAATTGAAGCTGAAGACTCTGGAGCGTCTGCAGAGCTTGCAAACATACGACTCCAATTATTATCACTTCCTGTTGGATTAAAAAGCTCTAACCCCATAATAGGAGCATCAATATGGATCGAGTCAATCGTCAGCTTGAGTTTTCTAAAATTGACCATATGCTCTAAAAGTCGTATCCAATTCAGTGTGATGGTAATCTTCTCTGCGATCAATGCATGGGGGAGCTTACAGCCGTGAGGATTGTGGATTTTCAGCCCTCGAATCACTGCACCTTGCTTGGTGAGATCAATCTCTTGTATTTGAACGGGAACACCTATTGCCAAAGTTAGCGCCTTGGTAAGTAACTCTACTCTATTGGCATAACCATAGACTATGAGACTACTCACTGCTATCAGTACACCAAAGAATGCCCCTAAAATAATTTTCTTCATATAGAACAAGCTATATAAACATTTGGAATAGATTGCCAAATGAATTCAAAGCAAGAGAAAGACATTCTTTAAATCGCTAGTAAAAAATAATTTTATATACTATGTCGTATGATAAACACAAAAAAATAGGCTTGCCCATGAAACCATTTCTCTTACTTGCTACCATTCTCGCATCTTTTTCAGGTTGCGTTGTCAAAGAAGAGTATCACCATCATGATCGAGACTACATTGAAGTAGCTCCCGTAGTTCCTGTCGTTGAGGAAGAGAGAGTAGAAGTGGAAAGGCCCTACCACCATCATCATAGACATGTCGAAGTCGAAGAAAGGGTAGAAGTCCGATAGCTTCTACTCATTAGAAAAACTTCAATACCAATTTAAAGAACTACTTTTTTAAGATTTTTCCTCATTTTTGTCGCTGAGAAAATCAGTTTTTATAGATTTGTCTAAGTTACTATCTCCCACATCAAAATCAGTAAACTAGAGTTTCTCTATCAAATCAGACCGAAATGTAAATTTCTGGCCGCTCTGTATTTTTCTCCAAATTTCATCGGGAATAGCTTATATTTCATCCTGCTTCATAAATAATACTTTTCGCCTAAAGGTTTTCCCGCATAGAGCTCATCAAAAACACCTTTAAATGACTCTAAACAGTTACATAGAACATTTTTTTCTCATAAGGACATGAGCGCCTTCAGATTTATCCATTTTATCCATCAAAAAACACACTCGAAAGCACAATAAAACAGCACCATAGTATCTATTTTTAGTCCCATGGTTTGTAGATTAGCTTATTGAGAATGTGTAGTATAGAGTTTTTTTATAAGGAATAAACAGAGGGATAAAGATGGCGCAAAAAAATAAACCCAAGAACATGTCCAAAAAGCTGAAGAGAAATTGCACAGAAACAAATGCTATTTTTCATGATGCGATAGTAAAAGCTCTCTACAAACCTCTTGAAGAAGCAGGTGTTGCACTTGCGCCGATCATTACAGAGTCGATTCAAGATAAGAAGGGAACTCTCCTTACAATGACTATTTCATTTATTAATATTCACGATTCCAATACTAAAGTGCACGCACATTACGTAGGACACAAAGTTGGCTTAAAAGATACGCTTACGCTAATTTTAGAGTTTTAATTAATTGGGATTTAATCCATGTGCATACGTGCTCTTTTTTTGCTCTATAGAAGAAAACCTCAACTCAAAGTATAATTTTATTTAAAATCCTTTTTTTTACTGAGGAAAGTCTACATGCCCATCATGACCTCCTAGCATTTATATTTTTAAGCGGTGCATTGTTAAGTATATGGCTGAAGCGCTCACCTGCAATCTGGGGAACATTGACCTGCCTGATCTTGCTATCAGGACTTGCTGCAGGCAATATAGACAAAATAGGGCTTGCTTATATCATTGGTCTTGCAGTTCTCTGGGGTGCGTACTACCAAAAACCAAATGTTTGGGTTTTTATTGCTCTTATCTGCCTTACAACGAGTTTCAAACTACGACTGATACCTGGATATTACCCTTTTTTTATTACGCCAAAATTTGCAGTTGGGCTCGAGAATCCTCTTACTGGGCTTTTCCCATTAGCTCTCTTAGTTCCAATCGCTAAAAATGCAAGAGATTGGAAAGGGGTCTTGAAGGGCTTGTGTATAGGGATAGCAGGAATTGGATTATTAGCTTTTCTTGCGGCAATCAGTGGAGCTATACGCATACATTGCACAGTGCCCTCTTATATGGCTCTTCGGACACTCAGTAACTTACTATTGACCTCTATCCCAGAGGAGGGGTTTTATCGAGGCTTTGTTCAGAAAACTCTCTGTGGCTACTTCAAAAAGAGTACATTCGGGAAAATAGCCGCACTCCTTCTTACCTCGGTATTATTTTCAGTAGCCCATGTTTTTTGGAACCCGAATATTGGAATATTTGCCCTTACATTTCTTGCAAGCCTGCTGTATGGAAGCGTCTATTTATTTTCAGGAAAAATTGAAAGCGCGATTCTTTGCCATTTCCTTTTAAATGTGATCCACATGACCTTCTTTTCCTAATCATGCAGCGTAAAAAACGAGAAATTTAAAACTTTACTTACTCTGAGGCTAATAAAATCTCGGGTAACTTTGATAGCACCTCTTCAAAAGGAACTCTTGCACAGTATCATGATATTCTCTTCTTTCTCCTCCATAGAGAAGAAAAAGCTTCGCCTCAGGATAGTCTTTACCAAAGGCTATTAAAGCCGTGGAAACATAGTATAATCCTTAAATTTCTTCATCTAGTTCCATTTTACATCTATTTTTGGAACTGCCAACTCCAAATTCTTTACATTTTTGTCCCTTTATGGGACAAAAA
>JAQGPK010000024.1 GCA_028293095.1 Chlamydiia bacterium
TATATTCAAGGAGCTTTCGGGAAACAATATGTTAAAGGCCCTGATTTGATAAAAAAAAACAGAGACAGACTTTTTAGAGGACACCCTAATGAATATGATGATGCTTTTGATTTAGAGTCAACAGTAAGCGATCAGGAACGAAGAAAAAAATTGGAAGAACTATTCGTTGATTTTCTGGTCCCTTTTTGTGAAAAAGCGCTTAATAGAAAAGGTATTATTGAACTAGGTGATAAGAAACAAATATTTTTATATAGCACAATGCGTGAACAAATACAATCAATAAATCTTACTAATGATTTTAAAGACCACAGAATTTAAACAACTATTTGGCGAGATCAGTAGAAAAAATGGATTCTCTTTGGAGTACGGAGGGTGGTTTAAAGAATCCAATGAATGCATTTTTGTTCTTGACTTACAAAAATCAAATTACAGCAATCTTTATTACCTAAATATAAAAGTATTCATCCAAGGATCTTTTGGAAGACAGTACTCAAAAGAGAAAGACTTAGTAAAAAAGAAGGTTGGAAATATTTTCATAAGACAACCTATGGAATATAATAATGCTTTTGACTTAGAGTCCACTATGACTGATAATGAACGAAGACTACTGCTTGAAAATCTATTCGTTAATTTTCTTAACGTATTTAGCAATAAAGTGCTCACAAAAGCAGGAATTAAAGAACTCGTTGAAAAAAATGAAATACCTTCGTTTCCTGCAACTAAAGCCTTATAAACAGAATGTCTATAAATAATATCCACTAAAGAATTTAAAGAGTTAATTAACGAAATAGCGGTAGTCCAATAATTTAAGGCTAAATTGTAATTTGCTATAAAATATTGCAATCTTAACAATAAATTAAGCTCACTTTTAGCAAACGATAAGGTCTTCCTTACCAGATAGCTGATTCTTTGCCGAAGCGCACAGTTGAATCGCTCAATATAACTCGTATTCCCTCCCTGTACTCCTTTATGCATATGTTGTGAATAGGGTAAGATTTCATCATAAACTAAATCCTTCTCAAACCCCTGGCGCTATCGTAGCCTACGAACAGATTCTGTGACTCACTTTGTCTGCTTTGGCTTCCGTGACTATGACTCTTCAACACAAAGGTTCATTACTCGTGATCCATTAGGTTTTGCAGATGGATTTAACCCTTACGCCTATGTACTCAACAACCCCATTTCCTATTACCTACACTCCTTAAGTTAAATAGTTTTTAGATATGGGCAGCTATATCTCTCAGTTAGGCTTGCAACTCTTTCCTAAATGAGGTATCATAGTCTTTTTATGATTGAGGAGTATTTTCCATGGAAAAACAGTTGACGCTTACAAGCCAAAATCAAATGCAAACTCTTATCAAAAACGCAATCAAAGTACTTTGCGGAAGCGCCTTTCTCGCTCTTATGTCGCAGCTTTCTATCCCTCTTCCATTCTCCCCAGTTCCTTTAAGTATGCAGACATTCGCTGTATTTCTCTTAGGTGCTTTTCTCGGTCCACGTATTGGCGCTTTAAGCGTAATTGCCTACCTTGCAGAAGGAAGCGCAGGACTGCCGGTTTTTGCTGGTGGCCTTACAAATCCTCTCTGGTTTTGTAGCGCACGCACGGGATACCTTATCGGTTTTGTGATTGCTGCCTTTGTTATCGGGAAAACCTATGAATACCGCCCTCAGATGGGATTTTTTTCCTCACTTTTAACAATGGCAAGCGGCGCTGTTACAATTCTTGCTGTAGGCGCGCTTTGGCTCTCCATTTTTGTAGGTCCTCAAGCTGCCATCACAATGGGCGTTTTGCCATTTTTGATTGCAGATTCAATCAAAATAGTGGCAGCCGCTTGTATTGCTCAAGGCTTTGCTCTTATAAAAAAATAGAAATCCTCGTCCCCTATTCAATTCAGTACTGTAATTCCCGCACTTTTACTTGCTTTTCGTAAATGGGCATCCAGAGTTGCCAAAGGATGACCTAGACGCAAAGCAAGATCTAAATAGACTGTATCGTATGAAGAAAGATCATACGCTCTACCTATAAGCAATAAAGACTCACACTGCGAAGTCTCTATTCCTTCATCAATTTCAATCGGTAGTGACTTAAGAGTCTCCAGAAAACGTATCGACTGCGCAACTGTACATTGCTTTCTCTTTTCAGCAACTAAAAGAACATTCATGACTTCTAAAAGCCAAAGTGAAGGAACAATGGCTTTCTCTTTTTGAAGCTTATCTAACACTCTTTCAGAAAATTCTGTTCGTTCATCTTCAAATAGCCAAGCCATAGTTACGGAACAATCCAAGACAAACATATCTATCTTCGCCCCTCTTCTCTAGCAGATTGTGTCAACATCCCCTTGCCTGTACCCCAACTGATCCCCTGACGCCATGAGCGTAAATCAGCAATTACTGATTGTACTTCTTTTTTTCCAGCTTCAGGCATGGGAATCAACTGAGCTATTCGCTCACCACGTCTAGTGATAGTGATTCTATCACCCTGTAAAACAGCTTCTAGTAACTTGGGTAAATGTGTTTTTGCTTCAAAAGAACCAACTTCTCTTTTCATAAGATCTCCTTTTATATACTAGTCTATCAACTAGTCTATATCTTGTCAAATTAAACTACTCATTTTAGAATTAAGGGTAGTGTGCTCATACGCTAAGTGAATTTCCGTGCACAGAAACTCTTTATGTAGTATCCTTCGCCTGTTTATAATCCAATTAATACATAGGAAACGCCATGGTTTCTTCATTAAGAACTCTTTCATCCGGTGATGTTTTTGTACGAATCAACAAACAGAATGAAAAGGGTCCGGTTCATGCTAAAATTACAACAAAACGACTTGAATTACACCCTGTCATACACTCAGATACAGAAAACTATACACATCTTTTCGGTGACGCTGGAGTGATGGCAAAATATGCCTCCGGAAAACCGCTTACAAAAACAGAAGTTGAAGCGCGTTATAAAATGGGTAAATCGATGGTCTGAAGGAAATCCTTTTAGTGCTTTTACCGTTTTTGTAAAAGAGACTAAAGAATTTGTCGGCTATTGCATCTCCGGACTTGGAGACAATCCTGGTGAATCAGAAATCTCCTATATTTTTGAAAAAAACAACTGGGGTAAAGGATAGGTAAAGAAGCATCTCAAGCTCTTGTCCATTCCTACCTTCCGCTTCTTCGAGATATGGAGTTCAAAACGGATAGCGTTGCCTTTAGGCTTTTAAAAGCTACATCACGTGTTGATAATCCAGCCTCTTCAAAAATTTTACGCTCTGTTGGGATGAAGTTTATAAAAAGCGAAGAAAAATTTGGCGCTTTACGTGAGCATTTTGAAAAACAAATTTTCACTCGCCCCGTTGACCTCATTGCTAAGCTGTGTGAATCTCCTACCGATTCAGAATTAAAACTCCTTATCGAAAAGACGCTTTCCAGCAAGGAAGGCTAGACATCTACCTCTTTTCTCTATATATTTAGACCTTCTAATAAAGGTT
>JAQGPK010000038.1 GCA_028293095.1 Chlamydiia bacterium
ACGCAAAGAAATACAAAAGACGCAAAGGCGCAAAGAGAGGTCATACAATGTATAGTGAACTGAACCCTCTCTGTGTTCTCTGTGTTCTCTGTGGTAAAAGATATAAAAAAGCCTTCATAAAATTGTGTGCGGCTATTCTTTGCGCCTTTGCGTCTTTTGTATTTCTTTGCGTTAAAAAAAATTAAGCCACACCATTATCCATACTTCCTCTCAGCTCACTTTCCTATGTTTACAGTTCTTTGACTTCCATGACAGGACGTGAGGCAACGCGCACGCCTTTCGACTGCACACTCTTAATGAGAACCTTAGCAAAGTCAAATTCCTGCACCGACATCTTCTGTTTCGGCTTAGGAACAAGATGTACCAGAAGCTTTTTATCTGCACCTGTCGTGATGTAATGCAGCTTCACTCCATCTTCTAAGAAGCGATATACCTTATCAAGAATAAATTGTTTTACGATAAAGCGTTTAGCAAAAAAGAGGCCTGAACCTGTTTCTTTATAACAGACAGAGAATACCGTTTCTTTATCCGCAACACCGACGTGAAGAATATCATCTTTTTCTTGGCCGATATACTGCTTTTCTGGAATCGAAATTACTTTGTAGTTGCCACTCTTATAGAGAATCAATAATTTATCGAAGTTTGTACAAGTAATTGATTTCTTACTCTCTACCTTTATACCCACATATCCAGTTTTCGCATCAAAACCAACAGCCACTTCTTTCGTTTCAATCGCGCGCTTATCCACCTCTTCCATACGCTTAATTCGTGTGCGCCTTGGGAAGTCGTCGCCATATTTTTTAATCAGCGCCTGAAGATACGCAATTGTATACTCTTTAATGCGCTTGAGATGTCCACGTGTCTTTTGGATCTTCTCTTCAAGGACTTTGATGTCTGCTTGATTTTTCTCGATATCAAAACGTCCAATACGACGAATAGGAATACTCAAAAGCCGTTCATAATCTTCTTTCAGAGGTGCGCGTTCAAGAATTTTTAAGTAGGGCTTAAAGCTCTTATCGAGCACCGCATAGACCTCATCATACGACTCCAGCTCTTCAATATTTTTATAGAGCCTATTTTCGATAAAGACTTGCTCAAGCGTCTTATCAAAAATCGCAGCCAACGCCTCTTTCTCTTCGATATCAAGCTCAGCTTTATGATAGCCCTGCAAGAGCTCTACATGGTACTGCAGAATCTCATCAACATCTGTCTCACAAGGTTTGCCATCACGAATCACTGTCATCTGAGAGTTGAGCGATACCTCGCAATCGGTGTAGGCATAGAGATGGTCTATAATCTCTTCTGCATACTGACCACGAGGAAGCTTGATCTCAATTTCAACTTTTTCGGCGGTATAATCATGAATAGAATCAATTTTAATCTTACCCTTTTTCGCTGCCTCTTCGATTGAACCAATCAGCGCCTCTGTCGTGGTGCCATAACACGTCTCACGGATAACAATCGTCTTTGGATCTTTAATTTCAATTTTCGCTCGAAGACGTATCTTACCACGACCTTTATTGTACTCCGAGCAGTCAGCAATGCCACCTGTATAAAAATCGGGCATCACACGGTAGCTCTTGCCTTCTAAGATCGCAATTTCAGCTTCAATGAGCTCCACAAAATTATGCGGAAAAATCCTCGTTGACATGCCCACTGCAATCCCTTCGGCTCCTTGCATGAGAAGCAGCGGAATCTTTGCCGGAAAGGTCACAGGCTCTGAATTTCTGCCATCATAAGACGGAATAAAAGTGGTCAGCTGAGGATTAAAAAGGGTCTCTTTAGCAAACTGCGAAAGGCGCGTTTCAATATAACGTGCGGCAGCTGCCGAATCACCTGTAAATAGATTTCCAAAATTTCCTTGGCAATCGAGTAAAAACCCTTTATTGGCAAGGTTAACAAGCGCTTCATTGATCGGAGCATCCCCGTGTGGGTGATAGGCCATCGTTTGGCCCACCGCATTGGCAACTTTATGAAATTTGCCATCATGCATTTTATAGAGCGTGTGTAAAATACGCCTTTGCACTGGCTTTAACCCATCAATGATATGCGGGATTGCTCGATCTAAAATCACGTAGGAGGCATAGCGTAGATAGTGATCACGCATTAAATATTTGACATCTTGCATAGCTTAAACCTCTTCCTGGATCAAATGTTGCATGATGAATGCTTTGCGCTCTGGTGTATTTTTGCCCATATAGAACTCCAATGTGGGCGAGACATCAGAAAGAGCCGTAATCGTCACAGGAATAATGCGCATATTTTTACTAATGAACTGTTTAAACTCATTAGGAGAGATCTCTCCAAGCCCTTTAAAGCGGGTAACTTCTACAGACTTTGTAAAACGCTTTAAAACGACATCACGCTCGCTTTCTGTATAACAAAACACTGTTTCTTCTTTATGACGTATCTTAAAAAGAGGCGTCTCTAAGATAAAGAGATGACCATTCATGACCAGATTTTCAAAATAGGTTAAAAAGAAGGTAATAAGAAGATTTCTAATATGCATTCCATCAACATCGGCATCTGTTGCTAAAATCACTTTATTATAGCGCAACTTCTCAATCCCATCTTCGATATTGAGGGCTGACATGAGGTTATACATCTCTTCATTACGGTAGAGCTGATCAAGTTTCATGCCATAAACATTTAGCGGCTTACCACGCAGAGGAAAGACTGCCTGGAGAAAAGGATCTCGAGAGCCCACAATCGAGGCACAGGCCGAATCTCCCTCGGTTAAGAAAATCATGGAATCTTCGCCCTTCGGCACATCTTCATGAAAGTGAAACTTACAGTCTCTAAGCTTTGGAATCTTTAAAGAGACCTTTTTCTGCTTCTCTTTGGCCTCTTTTCGTACTGATTGCAGCTCTTTTCGTAGTTTCTCATTAAAAGCTGTGCGATCAATGATTGTGTTGGCAAGCTCTGGATTTTTATAGAGAAGATCTAACACCGCATCCTTCACTTGTTGTGTTAAAGGCCCTTTGATATCAGTATTACTCAATTTATTCTTTGTCTGTGATTCAAAGATAGGATCTTTAACCTTTACAAGTAGCGCTCCAACCATTCCCTCTCGAACGTCAACACCCTGAAAACTCTTCTTGGCATATTCATTCAGCGCTTTGACAATGCCTTCTCGAAAAGCTGCTAAATGGGTACCGCCATCAGAAGTGTACTGACCATTTACAAAAGAGAAATAGGTCTCCCCGTAATGGCCCGTATGAACAAAAGCAAATTCGAGCATTTTACTGCGAAAATGAAGCGGCTGATAGACCTTTTCTTCAGTGACTTCTTCATTAATAAGATCTAATAAACCATTCTTTGACTGTACTGGCATACCATTAAAGACAATCGTAAGGCCCGTATTTAAAAACGCATAGTAAGACATGCGCTTTTGCATCAGCTCTAAATGGTAGCGATATTTTTTAAAAACCTCTTCA
>JAQGPK010000093.1 GCA_028293095.1 Chlamydiia bacterium
CTCTTCCGATCTAGCTTCTTGATAAAGCCTCCAATTGCTTAGATCAAAAAGAGCGTAAGAAATTTTTACGCAGTGCAGAAGAGATTGTGATGGAAGAAATGCCTATCATTCCGGTCTTCTACTACACATTTAAGTACATGAAAAAGGAACATGTAAATAATATCTTTTTATCTCACCTGGGGCAAATTGACTTCAAGTGGGCTTATATCAACAAGCAAAAATAGAGAACTCTATGAAGCTCATGTTCAAAAAGGCCGTCACGACGGCATACCTTTGTCTCTTTGCATGTCTTAGTTGTAAAAACTCATCATCTACGACAAAAAATGCAGAGCTCCGTACCTATTTACAAGGAGAGCCTCTTTCCCTTGATCCTCGAATCGGTGGAACCCGTAGCTGCCAAGTTTTTTTGCGTCAACTTTTCGAAGGTCTTACACGCATTGCTCAAGATGGCACTCCTACACTTGCCGCAGCTGAAAGTGTCGATATATCGCCTGATGGAAAGACATACACCTTTCACTTAAAGAAGAATCTCTGGTCAAATGGAGAGGAGGTTACCGCAAATGATTTTGAATATGCCTGGAAAAGCATCCTCTCTCCCAATTTTCCAAGCAATTACTCGTACGCATTCCACCTGATCAAAGGTGCACGAGACGCCAAAACTGGCAAACTTTCTCTGAATGACGTTGGTATTAAAGCAATCGATGATCGAACACTCGTTGTCGAACTGAACCATCCTGCCCCATATTTTCTTGAACTGACCGCCAATCCCCTCTACTCTCCAGTCTGTAAAAGGGTAGTAGAAGCAAAGCCTGATTGGAGCAAGCAAGCAGGTAATGAGTACGTTTCTAATGGCCCCTTTACACTGACTTCATGGAAACATCAAGCTGAGTTTACCCTCACAAAAAATCCTTTTTATCGAGACAAGGATGCTGTTAATGTTGACTCCATTCACGTTGCAATTATTGATGATCCACAAAGAGCACTTGGCCTTTTTGAAAAGGGCGAAATTGACATAGTAGGCGAGCCTTTTGGACCTCTTCCTCTTGAAGCAATTACAGATCTTGTAAAGCAAAATAAACTTACAACACAACAAGTTGGTGGGCTCTATTGGTTAGAAGTAAACACAGCACAGCCTCTTCTATCGTCTGCAAAAATTAGAACAGCCCTCGCCGCTGCAATCAATCGAGATGAGATCACTCGCCATCTTCTACAAGGTGGAGAAAAACCCTCCTTTACAATTTTGCCGGAAACACTCACCTCTTTAAAAAAACCAACTTTCCAGGATAACGATCAAAAAACTGCAATTTTGCTATTTAATGAAGGATTGCAAGAGCTTGGCCTTACTAAAGAGACCATGCCACCCCTTACGATCACCTGCTGGTCAGATGCTAGAGAAAAAGCGATTGCATCAGCGATTCAGCAGCAATGGTCCCAAACATTGAGTATACCTGTAGCTATTACGACATGTGATTGGAATACTTTCTTTAAAAAGGTCAGTGACTCCGACTATCAGATAGCTGGTGCATCGTGGTATACTTGGTACCAAGATCCCATCTACAACTTAGAGTTCATGAAGTATAAGGCTGGCGGCTTAAATGGCACAGGATGGGAAAGTCCTCAGTATGCAGCTCTTTTAGATGCCTCTGACATGGCAAACAATAAAGAGAGTCGTGCACTTGCACTTGCACAAGCAGAAGAGATAATCATGCAAGATATGCCAATTATCCCACTCTTTTCGCAGACGTATAAGTATATGAATAGCTCTAAAGTACAAGGATTCTACCTTACACCTGTAGGGCAGCTTGAACTCAAAGGCGTCTCCGTACAATAGTCTGTATTGGCTTTTTGCAGTGTAGTTATAAATACTACATTGCAAAAAACCTCTCCTATTAAGTATGTACTATCTTAACCAGGAATAGGTACAATGCGTACAAAAATACTCGCCATTTTTCTTCTCATTACAGCGCAGCTTCCATCTCAAGACGATTTTCTCGATAGAGTGAATAGTCAAAAAACTACATTTGAGCTTCCTCCACTTCCCTACTCCTCTCATGCTCTCGAGCCCTACATCGATGCAAGAACCATGGAAATCCATCATGATCGCCATCACAAGACATACGTCGATAACCTCAATAAAGCAATTGCCAATACTCAGTGGACAGGGAAAACCCTGCCCGAACTATTTACTCAATGCTCTAGCCTTCCTATCGCCATACGCAATAATGCCGGTGGCCACTGGAACCACTCTTTTTACTGGGATATCATGACAGCTGACCCCCATAAACGCAAAATGTCAGAGCGCCTTGAAAAAGAGATCGTAAAATACTTTGGATCAATCGCTCAGTGTAAAGAAGAATTTCGCAATGCAGGCCTTCAGCGCTTTGCCTCTGGCTACGCCTGGCTTATTCGGGCAAGAGATGGCTCATTAAAAATCATTTCCACAGCAAATCAAGATAACCCACTCATGAATGATGCACAGGTTCAAGGCAGTCCCATTCTTATAGTCGACGTTTGGGAACATGCTTACTATCTCCACTACCAGAATCTGCGCGGTGACTATCTGGATGCC
>JAQGPK010000164.1 GCA_028293095.1 Chlamydiia bacterium
AGATGTATCGAATCAATAATCTTCATATCGCATCCAAACGATTAGAGCGGTTCACGTCGAAGTGGCATTGAGCTTATTAACGATGAACAGGTCTTCATAATAGGTCGGAAGATTTTTAAAAAATGCAGGTGTGATATGCATGGTAGATCCAAGTACCTCATCTGAGACCGATTTGACGCTCGCAGTAAAGCCAATGTCTTCTGGCATGGCCTTATCAAAAAAGATGAGTAGGTGCAGAGTAGTTGAGCCTAAGTTTTCAATGTGATGAGGATATGCTTTAGGAATAAAATAGACATCTCCCTCATTTAGTTCATAGGTGTCAAGAGATCCATTAGGACTGAGAATAGACATCCTTCCTTTTCCTTGATGCACATAGCCCATCTCGGCAGTTTCTGGATGCCAGTGCGGCTCTCTCATCCCACTATTGGTCAGATGCAGTGAGTAGAGTGCTTGCTGCTTGACAATTGGCCATCTATCCTTTCTTGCAACGCGTGCAGAGCCGCCTTCATTTTCAATCAAAGGGAGAGACTGTTCTAAAGCAAAGCGGTAGTTATTTGCGTAGCGAAGTGTGTCTGGGTATTTGATAGGCGTTTTTTGAAGAGTTGCAAATACAGGTGTCAATGAGCGAGGTAGCCCTTTAAAAATAGTGGCCGAAGCATTCCATGTATTTCCAAGGACCGCATCGGAAAACATTCCTAAAGCAGATGAGATTCCAAAATCTTCAGGCGTTTCGTTGGAGAACTGTAAAAGCAGCTCACAAGATTCAGAGCCGCTATTTTCAATATGATGCAAATAGCCAGAAGGGATAAAAAAGGCCTCGCCTGCATTTACCGAAAATACTTCGTGAATATTGCCTGTGCCATATAAGGAGACAACTACCTGACCTTTTAGACAGTAGCCCAATTCATCAGTATTTGGATGCCAATGTGGTTCTCGAACTCCTTGAGGGAAAAGTGTCAGGCGATACATGGACATTCCCTTGAGGATCGGGAAATTCTGCTTTGTAGCATCTCTACGTAAGCCCCCCTCCGTCTCAATATTTGGCTTTTGTTTGCTGAGATGAAAAAGATGTGGTGATGTCATATGGGTGCTTCCTGAAATGATCTCTTTTTCTGCATGCTATGCCGGCCACTCCATTGCCGTCAAAAACAATTTTTATATCTAACGTAAAAGACATTCGTGACTATGCTTTTACTTAACTCATTTTGCACAGAAAGCTATCACTTTTAGAGGCAGTTAGAGGGATATAATAAAACCACGAAGTTCTTGATTCTCTCGAATGAGAGAACTGGCTTGTAGCTGAGGTTTGCGAACGAAGAGAGCTGCCCTGGGAAAATAATAAATAAAAATGCACTCCCGAAGGGATGTACTGGAGAGGCATGAAAGTAATCTATTATATTTAGAGGTTTTTATTTATCACCAAAATCGGAAAGCTTGACTTATTTAGTACGTATACGTATTATCTATGGGGAATGAATAACTATAAATTAGGGAGAATTGTATGCAGGTACCCAATCTAGGATTGGTATTGCTGTTTGTCGCAAATCCACAGAACAGCAGTCTTTTTTATCAGGACCTTTTTGAAATGAAGCCGATAGAAGAGTCTCCGACATTTGCGATGTTTGCTTTTACGAATGGAGTGATGCTGGGTTTATGGTCAAAATATACAGCAGAACCTCGGGTAGAGGCTCAAGCGGGTGCTTTAGAGGTTTGCTTTCCAGTGGATGATGTGGATGCGCTATATGAAGCATGGGGCAAAAAGCGTGTTACTATTGCCCAAAAGCCAGTAGATATGGATTTTGGACGCACCTTTGTTGCTTTAGATCTCGATGGACATCGAATCAGGATCTACAAGCTTGCTGAGGAGCACTCATGACACGCTATTGGATAGGGGTTGCCTCTTACGAGCATGTGAAGCAAGGAGTTCTTGGAGGGTTTGCGCAAGTTTGCCATGGGAAAGGGGGGCCACTACAGCGCATGCATGCAGGAGATTGGATACTCTACTATTCTCCAACGATTCACTTTGGTGCAAAGGATCCTTACAGAGCATTCACAGCCATAGGGAAAGTGAAGGAAGGAGATGCTTACATCTTTTCGATGAGTGAAACTTTTCACCCTTGGCGTCGTGATGTGCATTTTTTACCCTCCCAAAATGCACCTATTGAGCTACTATTAGAAGAGCTTACTTTTATAAAAGACAAAAAGAAATGGGGTTTTCCTTTTAGAAGAGGTTGTTTTGAAATTAATGATAGTGATTTTCAAGTCGTCGCAAAGGCCATGGGAGTGTGTTTAGCTTGAGTAAAAAGGTGGATTTTAAAAAGTTAAGTGTGCATGAAGCTCCCGAGCGTAGCCCTGGGTTTCTTTTATGGCATGTCAGTACAATGTGGCGTAGCTCAATAGAGACTATTCTTAAACCCCTAGGGTTAACGCATCCTCAATTTGTTGTGCTTGCGACAGTTGGCTGGTTGACGCGCCATGGTGATCGAGCAACTCAAGTAGCGATTGGAAAAATGGCAAGTCTTGATCCCAACACAACATCTCAAATTATCAGGGGACTTGAGAAAAAAGATTTTCTTAAGCGGGAACCATCAGCCGATGGCAGAGCAAAGAACCCTCTTTTAACGCTCAGGGGTAGTGCAGTTTTGAGGCAGGCTTTGCCTGCAGTAGAAATAGCGGACGCTCAGTTTTTTACCCCTCTTACTAAAAAGGAAACAGAATCTACGATCAAGATATTCCAAAAATTGACAATAGATTAAGTAAAGTCAATTTTTTTATCTAGAAGCAAATACAGAGCATTTCTTACTACACATAGCCTTTACAGTACCAAAAGGGACGATTGTATGGATCGGTTATTTCTATTTTCAAAACTAATTGCTTGCTTGCTCTGCTTTTTTTCATGCCTAAACACTTTTTCAACTGAGGAAAGTTTTCTTCTGATTCATGGTACATCCAATAAGGTGGTAATGCAATTAGGTCCACATAACAACGAACGGATAAGTCCTTGTTCAACTTTTAAGGTTGTTTTAAGTTTGATAGGATATGATGCAGGCGTTTTAAAAGATGAAAAGAATTCGGTTCAAATGACAAAAGCCCTGCTATTTATGGAGGAATTACCTGAAGGCTGGAAACTATTTGGGAAGACGGGGATGGGTTTGGTGATCGATCAGGATGGTAAAACTTTAGAGCATGGGTGGTTTGTGGGATGGATCGAAAAAGATTATGCCTTTTTCCCTTTCGCCTATACTATGCGCGCAAAGAAAATAGAGCCAGGTTATAGAATTACAAGAGTGAAACAACTACTCGCAGAATCCAAAGTCCTAAAAAAGGAATAGAGATATTCTCTATTTTAGTGATTTTCTATCCTTTTCCGAGTATACTTTTGTCGTAGTACAATAGTGTTTCAAAACTAAAAGATGCTGAACAAAGTGAGGAATTTAAAAAAACCGATGAATAAATTGGTGATTTTTGATTGCGATGGTGTTTTAGTCGATAGTGAAATCATAGCGAGTAGAATTGATGCAGAAAGCTTGACCTCTTACGGCTATGCGCTCACAACTGAAGAGAGCATTCGAAAGTTTACAGGGATGAATGCAAAGACTGTTCGTCAATGTATCTTGCAAGAGTCTGGAATCGA
>JAQGPK010000214.1 GCA_028293095.1 Chlamydiia bacterium
GCAAACCCTCTCATGTGCTAACATATCCTTTCATTTTAGGGGTTTGTATGAGAGTATTGCTATCCTGGTTAAAAGAATATATTGATATTACAGAGACGCCCACACAACTGGCAGAGCTTTTGACCAATGCGGGCCTTGAAGTTGAAGGGATCGAAAAAATCACCCCTACCTTTCAGGGTGTCATTGCAGCTCGTGTAACGAAGAGCACAAAACATCCCAATGCCGAAAAGCTCTCTTTGGCGGAAGTTTTTGATGGAAAAACTACCCATTCGATCGTCTGTGGCGCTCCTAATTGCCGCGAGGGCATTTTTGTTGCCTTTGCACCAATAGGGGCAACTCTTTATCCTGATGGACTCGATAAACCTCAGCTGACCATTTCAAAAGCAACTATCCGTGGTGTTGAATCATCTGGCATGCTCTGTTCTGAAAAAGAATT
The DNA here is from genome assembly GCA_028293095.1 of Chlamydiia bacterium. Taxonomy (GTDB): domain Bacteria; phylum Chlamydiota; class Chlamydiia; order Chlamydiales; family FEN-1388; genus JAHFTM01. Next base: position 437 of record JAQGPK010000214.1, read on the forward strand.
AGCTCTTGCAGACGAAAGTAATGGGATTATTGAACTTGAAGAGGTGACAGAAGGAACGTCATTAGATACACTTTTCCAAGATGTTGCGTTTGAGATTGGGCTTACTCCTAACCTTGGCCACTGCATGAGTATTTTGGGTATTGCTCGTGAGCTCTCTGCGGTGCTTGGTAGACCCCTCAAGAAAAAATCATGGCAGAGTAAAGAGGGCGCATCTTTTTCTCATCAACCAGGTGAGTTCACAATTTCAATCGATGCAAAAGAACTTTGTCCGCGGTATAGCGCTCTTCTTATAAAAGGTGTAAGAGAGGTAGCGTCTCCTTTTTGGTTGCGTTTACAATTAGAGCGCAGTGGTATTCGCTCCATTAATGCAATTGTTGATGTTACAAATTTGATTTCACATGCGATAGGGCAGCCTCTGCATGCATTTGATGCGGACACTCTGCATGGAAAAGAAATTAAAGTACGCACTGCAAAGCAAAATGAGGAGATTCGTCTGCTAGATGGAACTGTGAAGAGACTAAGCGATGAGACTCTTGTGATTTGCGATGCTGTGAACGCTGCAGCTGTAGCTGGTGTGATGGGAGATCTTAGAACAGGTGTCTCAGACAAAACGACATCTATTGTGTTAGAGTCCGCCTTCTTTTCTCCTGTTGCTGTTCGTAGAGCGCGTAAAGCTTTGGGATTGATGACTGAATCTTCAAAACGGTTTGAGCGCGGTACTGATAAAAAGATGACGGTCGTTGCGTTGCAGTATGCGTATGAACTTATCAAGAAAATTTTCCCGCAGGCAGAGATTGGAGGATTTTATGATGTCGAGGAGCGAGCGGCACACCAAGCAGTAAGTACATGTCGTGTGAGTCGTACAGAGAAAATTTTAGGATATTCAGTCAGCAGAGATCAAATGGAAAGAATTTTTTCACGGCTTGGCTTTCAGGTCAAGTGGGATGGCGAAGATCTTTTCCACGTCCAAGTTCCCTCCTATCGACATGATATTCATGAAGAGATTGATCTCATTGAAGAGGTCTCTCGTAGTCTTGGTATGAATTCTGAAAAGGCAACTGTAAATCAATATATTGGTTCTGAGCTTCCTCATTCGCCTCTTTTTGTAGCTGCAAGGCAAATGAGACAGCGGCTACTTGCTGAAGAGCTACAAGAGTTCATTACTTGTAATCTCATTAGCCCAAAGATGGTTGAAGTTGTACGTAACCATCCTATCGATCCTGCAAGCGTTGTGAGAGTTTCACATCCGATGTCTGAAGAGCAGTCGGTTCTGAGACCATCGCTGCTTCCTGGGTTTTTGGATGTCGTTAAGCGTAACATCAATCAGCGAACACTTGATATTGCAGGTTTTGAAATTGGGAATGTTCATTTTAAAAAGGATAATCAGTATCAAGAGAGACAAGTTCTTGGTATTGTGCTTTCAGGAAGCGCCTTTGCAGACCATTTCGATAGTTCTAAAAGAGAATTTGATTTTCTCGATATTAAAGGAATTGTTGAAAATCTTCTCGGTTCACTTTTTGTTGCTTCAGTTCATTTTGAGCCCTCTGACATTGCTATTTTTCATCCAGGCCGACAGGCCAAAGTGATCTCTTCTGGGCTGCAGATAGGTACAATTGGTGAATTACATCCTGCTGTTTTACGAACAATAGATATTCCCCAAAGAGTGCTTTTTGCAGAATTTGACATTCAAGATCTCTTGGCACTTCCACATGTAAGTCCACAATTTGAACAATTAGCTGCTTTTCCTGGATCTGAAAGAGACTGGACGGCGACTGTAGCGGAAGGGGTGACCTATGAAGCAATCCTCTCTGCCATTCATCAGCTGGCATCGCCTCTTTTAGAAAAGGTCTCTCTCGTTGCAATTTTTCGTCATGAAAAATTAGGGCCTAACAATAAAAATGTCACGTTGCGTTTCCGGTTTAGAGACCGTTTAAAGACTATTTCACAAGAAAATGTGGATCAAGAGCATCAGCGTTTAACAACAGGAATTTTAAAGAGTATACAAGAGAGTAGTGGAAGAGAATATTCTGTTTAGTTATAATTTCATTTTTATTTTATTAATTTAGTTATCGTTGGGATTTTTATATGAAGCAAGTGATGAGTATTGGTATTCCAAAAGAGATTAAGAATCATGAATATCGTGTAGGGGCGACCCCTGCGATGGTAAAGGCATTGAACGATGCAGGCCATCAGGTAGTAGTTGAGACAAAAGCAGGCCTTAAGATTGGATATACTGATGAAATGTATGTTCAAGCTGGTGCAAAAATTGTGGCTACTGCAAAAGAAGTCTATGATTCAGCTATGATCATTAAAGTAAAGGAGCCTCAAAAAGTTGAATACCCTCTTTTAAAAGAAGGCCAAATCCTTTTCACATACCTTCATTTGGCACCAGATCCAGAGCAGACAAAGGCTCTTGTTGATAGTGGCGTTGTTGGGATTGCGTATGAGACGGTCACAGATGCTGAAGGAAGGCTGCCACTCTTGACTCCAATGAGTGAAATTGCCGGACGTATTGCGATTCAAGCAGGAGCTACAGCCCTACAAATTT
>JAQGPK010000019.1 GCA_028293095.1 Chlamydiia bacterium
GATTTAATGGGGAAAAGTTCATTATACACCTCTTGGAGGCCTATATTTTGTCTTTCTTCCGCAAGGACATTTTTTTGCAAAAATTGATCATATGATTTGATTTGCACCTCAATGAGGTTAGGAAGATCTAGAATATCTTCCTTGTCAAAGAAACTAATGCGACGCGGCGGCTTTTTGAGCGACATTTCCTTCTCCCTGAACTTACGAGGCATTTAAACTGCGTTGCAATAAATTATGTAATTTATTCTCACACAATTTTAGGCCATATTGTGTATCCAATTAAACTGAAGGATTGTTATTTTTATCTCCTCATCTGCCAAAAGAGCTACTCGAACTCTACAGGAGACGCGAGAAAAAATATCAATTCTTCAAATTAATTGTTTTTTACTAACGTTACAAAATGCAACAAAACCCAAGAAGAACTTATATCTTCTTGGGTTCGAAAGCTAAACTGTTTGAGATTCTTAAACAGCCTTCAATGCTACTTTTGCACCAGCTGCTTCGAGCTTCTTCTTCATGTCTTCAGCTTCTGCTTTTGGAGCAGTCTCTTTGAGAACCTTTGGTGCTCCTTCGGACATGTCCTTCGCTTCTTTCAGACCAAGGCCTGTAAGCTCACGAATTACTTTGATGATACCGATTTTTTTATCAGCCGGAGCATCTGTCAAAGTAACTTGAAAGTTAGTAGCTTCAGTCGCTGGCGCTGCATCTGCTGCAGGCGCGGCCATCATCATAGGAGCTGCGGCAGCTTGTGCCTTTACGCCCCACTTGTCTTCAAGTTGCTCTTTAAGTTTTGACATTTCGAGAACAGTTAAGCTGCTCAATTCGTCTACGAGTTGTTCTAAATTCTTACTCACGGGTTTTTCCTCAACATTTGAAAAAATTAAAAAATTCTACTACTCACTTTTGGCTTTATTATCTAAACAGTATACAACGCTTGAAAGTACTGCTTCGATAACTGAAAGCGTCGCGGACATAGGCGCTTCCATGAGTCCCAAAAGGGATGCACGCATTTGATCTTTGGATGGCAGGTTTGAGAGCCTTTCCATATCCTTGGCTTCGATCAGCTGCCCATCTACTTTTCCTCCTACGAGGTTAAAAGCATTTTCATTGGCTTTGCTAAATTTAACAATGGCCTTAGTGGTTTCAATAGGATCTTGGCCTGCAAAGATAAGTCCTATATGGCCAGGAAGAGTACTTAATTGCATTGAAACACCAACTTGTGCTAATGCTTTAAGAAATACTCTCTTTTTGACCACTTCGAAATTACCACCAACTTTTACCATCTCACGACGGAAAATGTTAGTTTTGTTAGCATCAATCTTGGTGTACTGAGCAATAATAAATGACTCTGAACCCTTAAGTTGATTTATGATCTCGTCTAGAAGAAGTTGTTTTTCTTGTTTCACTTACCTTCCCCCTTTAAAGCGACGTCGATTTCTCGAGAGTCGATTTTAATACCAGGACCCATTGTCGAAGAAAGATGAAAGGCTTCAAAGTAGTGCCCTTTTGATGATGAAGGCTTTACACGCTGGATCGAAAGTGTCAGAGCTCGAATATTTTCGATAAGACCTTTACCTGTAAACGAAAGTTTTCCAACTCCACAGTTTACAATTCCGTAACGATCGCCCTTAAACTCAATTTTTCCAGCTTTAGCTTCTTTAATTGCCTTCACAACATCTAAAGTAACAGTACCAGCTTTTGGTGTCGGCATAAGTCCACGAGGACCTAATACTTTACCAAGCTTTCCCACTTCTCGCATCATATCTGGTGTTGCTATGACTGAGTCAAAAGCTGTCCATCCAGAGGCAATTTTCTCAACGAGATCATCTGAACCCGCAAAGTCGGCGCCCGCGTCTAAAGCTTCTTTAACTTTCTCGCCTTTAGCTAAGACAAGCACGATAAGCTTTTTACCTGTTCCATTCGGTAATGAAACAGTTCCGCGAACGTTTTGATCTGACTTTCGCGAGTCGATCCCAAGCTTGAAAGCAACTTCTACTGATTGGTCAAATTTAGTAGGAGGGGCCGCTTTCAAAATATCGATAGCTTCTTCTAAAGAATAGACTTTTGTTTTGTCTACCCTTTTAGCTATCTCCCGACGTCTTTTTGTCAATCGACTCATATTTTTTCCTTAAATGACCATTCCCATCCTTAGGAATGGCTAAACTTTTATTAGAAAGTTGCACCTTTGCAAACGTATCTAAGCAGCTGCAGCTACATCAACACCCATAGAACGTGCAGTACCAGCTACGATCTTCATCGCCGCCTCTATTGTTGCTGCGTTCATGTCTTCTTTTTTGTCTTCTGCAATTTTGCGCACCTGTTCTTGTGTGAGCTTACCTACTTTATCTTTGTTAGGTGCAGGTGAACCTTTTTCTTTGCCGATAGCTTTTTTAATCATTTCAGCAACAGGAGGTTTCTTACATATGAAGGTGAACGTTTTGTCTGAGAAAACTGTGATTACAACTGGCAAAATCACATCGCCTTGACCTTGAGTCTTAGCATTAAATTCTTTACAGAATCCCATAATATTCAAACCAGCGGAACCCAATGCAGGACCGATTGGTGGTGCAGGATTTGCTTTTCCTGCTGGAATCTGTAACTTGATCAATTTTACTATTTTTTTTGCCATTACTTCACTCACTATAACATTTACATTTTAGAAATTGTGCTTAGGGCTGTTACTAAAAACAACCTCTTAAGACAGTGTGCAATTCACACAACGCTTATTCAGCAACTGCATCTTCGCTTACTTCTTCAACTTGCCAGAATTCAAGATCATCCACACGTGTCTCACGACCAAAGATAGAAACCATTACGCTCAATCTACCCTTCTCATGGAACACTTCGGTGACTGTTCCTATGAAATTCACAAACACACCGTCTGTAATTTTCACCTTGTCGCCAGGCTGAAGTTTATGCTTCTGCGTGACCTTCGACTTTCTCGCTTCGAGATCAGAGAGAAGTGTATCAATCTCTGTATCCGAAAGTTCGGTAGGCTTCGCGCCACCTAAAAAGTCTACAATTCCTGAAGTGTCTTTGACAAACATCCAAGAATCATCAGTCAAGGTCATCTTTACCAAGAGATATCCAGGCCAAAGTCTCTTTTCGACAACACGCTGTTGCCCTCGTTTGACTTCGGACACATTCTCAATTGGGAGAACGACTTGATCAATCAACTCGCCCATTCCATGCGTTTGAATTCTTTCTTCTAACGCTTTCTTGGCTTTCTTCTCTTGTGACGAAAGCACTTGAACCACATACCATTTATGCATTGTCTTTCATCCTTAACCAAAAAGCAGCTTGAATAGCACGTCAACTACAAACAGTGCCTTCTGAATCAAAACGTCTGCTAAATAGATCCCCATTCCTAATAAAAATGTGGATATAAGAACTATTTTTGCATAAACCTTAACATCTTGATCCTCAGTCCACTGGATCTTAAAAAACTCACTCTTTACATTCTCCAAAAATTGAGCGGCCTTTTTTGCAGAGGGCGCTTTCATTGTTGGCGAACTTGTTACTTCTCGCTTCTGGGATATATTCATATATCTTCTTCTCACGGAGTCTTTTTTATATTTAGACTTCTTTCGAAAACCGCCTACTTTCCAATCCAGCGAACTTCGAAAAAAAATCTATTAACGAGTGCGGAGGGATTCGAACCCCCGACCGGCGACTTTGGAGATCGCTGCTCTAGCCAGCTGAGCTACACACCCACGACAACACTATCAAACATCAGTTTGATAGTGTGCTTGTACAGCTCCTTTCAAAGCTGTACAATGAGTCTTACGCGATAACTTGTGATACAGTTCCTGCACCAATTGTACGGCCACCTTCACGGATTGCAAAGCGCATTTGCGCTTCCATAGCAATCGGAGCGATAAGCTCGCAAGTTACTTCAACGTTGTCACCTGGCATAACCATCTCAACACCAGCAGGAAGCGTGATTTCGCCAGTTACATCCGTGGTACGGAAGTAAAACTGAGGACGGTATTTGTTAAAGAATGGAGTGTGACGTCCACCTTCTTCTTTCGAAAGTACATAAACCTCTCCTTTGAAAGATGCGTGAGGTTTTACTGAACCTGGTTTACAAATTACCATACCAC
>JAQGPK010000022.1 GCA_028293095.1 Chlamydiia bacterium
TTTGGCGTACTTTGTTGTAAATATACTTCATAATCACAGAAGCGCTCCAGAACAGTCGGTTCTATTTTCATTATAATCCAGCTTTAATTAGTAAAGATCGTATTCAAGAAAGCGGCATTCAATACCTGCATTATTCACGATATGACGACGGCTTGCATGCAGGCCTATCTTTTTAGTGAGCTCCATGTCTCCAGAGAGAATAAATCCTCGCCCAGGCTTCACCGTATTAGCCTTCATAAAGTTTCCCAGATCTTTGTAGAGAGCACTTAACTCGCCCACTTCTTGATCTTGAATTCTCTTGCCATAAGGAGGGTTTGCAATTATTAGATTTGGCTGGAAAGGAAGTTTTGCTGTTCTAAAGTCAGAGCACATCGTCACTATCTTCTCTTCAAAGCCTGCATTTTTAATTGCTTTTTGTAAGGCTGTATAGTTTGCAATGTCCTTTTCAATACCGATAAAACGACCAGATTCAAGAGGTATCCTCTTTGCAATTTCACGTCTTCGAATCTCCTGCCAGACAGATTCTGAATATTCGGGATGACTCATAAATCCAAAGGTCTCTCGCATAAACTGAGAAGGAGTCTTCGTTGCAATGAATGCCGCCTCTATTAAAAGCGTACCAGAACCACAGCAAGGATCTAGCAGAATTTTATCCGAGGTATAGCCCGAGAGTAAAATAAGAGCTGCAGCCAAATTTTCACGTAGAGGCGCCTCGCCCCCTTCAAGCCTGTAGCCGCGTCTATGGAGAGGTAGCCCCGTCATATCAAAAGAGATCGTGGCATACTCATTTTGGATAAAAAGATTAATCTGTACATCTGGATTTGCTGTCTTAACGTTTGGTCTGTCCCCAAGTTTTTTTCTCAGCTGATCACAAATGGCATCTTTGACAACTTGAGCGGCATATAAACTATGAGGAAAGGCTTTATGCTGCACGTTGGCATCGATCGCAACCGTTGGTAAAAGCTCACCTTGTGCTCGTCTTTTCCCTCTTTCCTGGAAAAATTGCGCCCAGTCAATACGGGATGCTTGTCTATAAAGATCTTCTTTATCTCTACAGTCAAAATATGCAAGTGGAAAGAGCACACGACTTGCAGTTCGTAAAAGTAGGTTTAAGGCATAGATCTGCCGAAAATCTGTGTAGGGAAGAAAGACCCCTCCAAAACCGCGGCTCTTAATAATATAGCCCAGCTGGTTGATTTCATTTTCTAAAATAGGCTCAAGACCTGGAATACAGGTAATAAATAGTAATTGTTGTGTCATTAGCTGCTATGTAAAAAAAGTATAATATCGCCATCGCGGACAATGTATTCGCGACCCTCAGCTCGGCACTTGCCGGCCTCTTTTGCTCCTACTCTGCCTTTATAGTGCATGAAGTCATCATAGGTGATCACCTCTGCTCTAATAAAGCCTTTTTGAATATCTGTATGAATCTCGCCAGCAGCTTCTACTGCCGTCTCGCCTTCTTTTATTGTCCAGGCGCGAGTTTCCATTTCTCCTGATGTAATAAAAGTCATCAGACCCAACATCTTGAAGGATGCTTTGATAAGACGTTGTAGACCAGACTCTTTTAGTCCAAGACTTTCTAAAAATTCTTTGCGCTCGGCTACCTGAAGTTGTGCGATTTCCTCTTCAAGCTTTGCACAGATAGGAATAACGCTGTTTCCCTCTTTCTCTGCATAAGCCCTAACCTTTGCGACATACTCATTTTCCATTGAAGGAAGATCGCTTTCAGATACATTGGCAGCATAAAGCAATTTTTTACGTGTCATAAATGGGTAGAGCTTCACAATCTCTTCTTCTTCGGCCGTCAACGTAAGTGTTCGTAAAGGCAAGCTCTTGTTAAGGTGATCACGAACTTTTATAAGCGTGTCTACAGAAGGTTGTAGATCTTTTTTCACTTTCGCCTGCTTTTCAATACGAGCGAGACTATTTTCGCAACTGCCGAGATCTGCAAGAATAAGTTCTAAGTTGATGATTTCAATGTCTTCGATTGGGTTAACGCGACCTTTAACGTGAATTACATCACTCGACTCAAAACAGCGCACAACATGAACGAGCGCATTTGTCTGGCGTATATGGGAGAGAAATGCATTTCCTAACCCTTCACCTTTCGAGGCACCCTCAACAAGACCTGCGATATCAACAAACTCAGTTAATGCGCGGATAATTTTCTTACTTTTTGAGATCAAAGAAATATTTTCAAGCCGTTCATCCATTACTTCGACAGCCCCGATATTTGGATCAATTGTACAAAACGGGTAGTTTGAGGCAGGTGCTTGATTTGATGTTAGGGCGTTAAAAAGGGTAGATTTCCCTACATTTGGCAATCCAACGATACCGCATGAAAGTCCGGCCATGATACTCTCTCTATAAAATGAAAGGAGAAGAGTAGCTTGTTTCAGGATAAAGAACAAGATATCATCTCTTTGGAGCGCTCCTATTTCCGGAAAGAGAGGTGTTTGTCACAAGTTTGTCACAAGTTTGTCACAAGTTTGTCACAAGTTAACCAAATAGCGACGACGATTCGTTGTGCCTTCGATTTTTAAAATCTCTAAGTCAAGCAAACGTTTTAATTCTCTTTGAAGCGTCCTTTTGCTGGTATCGGGGAAAAGGCGCTCAAAATCTTTAATTGAAAAATCCTTTTGATCTAGCGCTTGCTCAACAGCACTTCTTTCTCTCTGTGAAAGGGTATGTTGTATAGCAAGAATGTCTAATTTCATTACTTGTTGCCCTCGATTCTGAACTTCTAGCAACTGAGTCGCTAGCCCACTAACAAAATATTCTAACCATTCAGTCATATTCATATCGCTCTCGCGCACTGACTGAATCGCCTTATAGTAGTTAGAACGATCTCTATCATAGTATTCACTAATCGTAAAAAGACGCTTAAAATCGTAACCTGTTTTATAAAGATAAAGTGTAGACAGCAAACGTGCTGACCGACCATTACCATCTAAAAAGGGATGAATATGAACTAACTGAAACTGAGCTATTCCTGCAACAAGTACAGGATTAATTTCCTTTTCTGATTTAAGCCACTCTACTAGTTCTGACATCATAATAGGAACT
>JAQGPK010000083.1 GCA_028293095.1 Chlamydiia bacterium
AGTACAAAATGATCCAATCCATTCTTTTGCTTGAGGTTCAAGCTGATTCACACGATCTGCAACATCTTTTGCAATATCTTCCGCTCTCTTTTCAGTAATAGGGCTCTTGAGAGGCTTTGAATAGTAAATGATGGTAGGAAGTATATTGTAGAGAGTGAGTAGGAAAACGATCAAGATAATCGCAAACTGCCAGCGCTTTTGTTTTTCCATGCGTATATAGTCCTAAAAATTTATCGAAAAGAGGCAAGATTACCATATTAGAGATTTCCCGTAAAAACAAAAGCACTCACACCGCAACATTGCCATAAAGCAAGCCCCTTTCAGAGACATCTTTGTGGCTATTAACGAAGAAGAAAAGGCTTAAAAAAATTTTATACAAAATGTGTATTATTTTTTAACGCAAAGGGAAAAGAAAATGTTTATAGTGGTCCCATCTTTAGGACCAAAACCGAGAACAATTTTACTCCATATATATAGAAAAGAATTACAGAAATCCCTCTCTGTGTTCTCTGTGGTAAAAAAAAATTAAAAAAGCCTCCACTATACATCGTGTGACTACTCTTTGCGCCTTCTATGCTCCTTTGCGTTAAAAAAATAATAAACAGCCTGTAGTTACCTACACTTCTCTGAAAGTTACTCATTACTGGATGTCGATATCAAAATCACGTAAGAGCGAAAGCACTTCGGGACTTGAGAATTTAGCTCCCTTTATTTTGTTTGTTAAGGGATTGATTCCATAATTGATCGCGTCGCGAAGATCAGATTTAGTAAGGTCTGTATTATGGAAGGTACTACCTCGTAGATCTGATCCTGCAAAGTTTGATTTGGAAAGATTGGAATTCAAAAAGTACGTATCGCGAATGGTGCACTTTTCAAAGAGAGTGTTTTTGAGATCAAGATCTGAGAAATTAGAGGTATCGATCAGACACCCTTTAAATTTGAATTTTAAAAATTTGCGCTCACATTTATAAAAATTCACGCCAACGAGTTTACAATTTTCAAACTCGACATCATGAAAGCGGCAACCATCTACTACCACCAAGCTCAAGTTACAGCCTCGTAGTTTGCATTCAAAAAATTGAGTAGCTGAAAAATTACTTTGTGAAAAATCACAATTTTCAAAAGCCGACTGCGAAAACTTCATCTTTGTTAGATCGCACTTACTTTTAACTTCTTTTTTAAACTCTTGATTTTCAAATTCTTTCTTAGAAAAGAGCATAGTCCTCCTTAGCAAAAAAAAGCGCTTTCCTCAATTTACTTGAGAAAAGCGCTTCATGATAAGCGTACTGTAAAGCGTATATTATCCGCTTACAATTTCTACTTTTGTAGTCTCGCTAGGCTTTACAGCTGTTAAAGCAGTAAACTTCTTGTCGAGCATAAGTACTGCAATGATCCAAACTGCGATGATCGCAAAAAGAATAACCGCAATGTACGGAGTAATCGCAGCAAGTGATCCACAAGTCAGCATAAGAACCTGCTGAATGAGCGAGCCGCCAGATTTACCAAGACGTGCACCAACAACGTCGATCGCCGCTTTTCCTTTAACCTTAGATTCAGGATCAAGAGGAATGTAGGCCATCTCTTTGGTTGGGTCAAACAGTGTATACTTCGCTGATTTACTCATTACATTCTGCGCCCAGCCGAAAACAACCGCCATCCAAAGTGGAGTCATACCGAATGATGCAATCAAAGCGCCTAAAGAATCGCGCCAGATGATAAATGAAAAGAATCCAGCACCAGTAATAAGCAGAACAACTGGTGTGATCAAGGCAGCAAAGCCCCAACCCTTACGGATTGCGTTCGCACCAACAAAGAGTGACATCAGAATTGTGACAATACCTGTTGTTTGTGAGAAGCGGCCCATAAATGTGCTATAATCGTTTGCATTCGGGAACTGAAGACCAACTTGCTTCTTCCAGGTTACTTCCACAAGATTAATGGAAATACCGTATGCGATTACAATAGTTGCAAGGCAAAGGATGTAAGGAGATCTTGCTAAGAACATGAAGCTCTCTCCAATTGACATCTTTGTCTTTGGCTTCTTCGCTTTGAGCTCTGCTGGACTATAAAAGCGAGCATCTGTTAATACATTACGGTTGATCCAAGCGTATACAGCTACGGTACCAACACCTGCAACAACAATCATACCCATGAGCCAGTTCAATGTCTGTTGCCATGCATCAACATCTGGTGGGAGAAAACGGCGAATATCGGAAACGCGAACAATTGCTTCACCTGAAACAATCAGTGCAAGGTTTGCGCCAATTGCAAATAGAGCATAGACACGCTTCGCTTCTGATACCTTGGTGATATCGTTAGCAAATTGCCAGAAAAGGAGTGACAAAACAGCACTTCCCCAAAGTTCTGAAAGAATATAGAACACGGAATAGTGCCATGCACGGATACTTTCTACAAGTCCATGTGCACCTTCTGGAAGAGCCGTTGTTAAAAAGTTTGCAAGAGTATCTAACTGAAGCGCATCACGGTTTGGATAGAATACTGTAGCAAAGAGTCCAAAGAAAATAAGAAATGGAGCAATCGTTGCATAGAACAAGTTTTCTTTAGTGAGCATGTTACTCATTTTCGAGTAGATCAACATAAAGATAACTGCTGCAGGAAGAGTTCCCCAGAACTTTAAGAAAGGAATCGCTTCAGCGCCCGCTTTAGAGGTTACAACGAGTGTATCCTTAGTATCTCTTAAAATTGTGTAGTTAAAGGAAATAAAAAAGAACATCAAAAACATCGGAAGGACTTTTTTGAGTTCATAGCCATGCACGGGCCAAAAAATGGCGCGCCATTTGCTAAATTCAGGTTTCACATCTTGAGCCATAGAAACTCCATTTCGGTTAATAAAATAAAAGAAGAAGTTACTATTTTCACCAGTAAAAGGCAAGCACTATTTCAGTGTACAAGGTATAAAAAATTTTAAATAAAGCAAGCTAGTTTGCACTTCAATAGATGCTTATTAATAACAATATTGATTCTTATTAATAGCTATTTTTTGTCAAAAAATTCTCTGCAAATTTTTCACAAGTGTTTCATTATCAATGGACTGAAAATTTTTTTAATTCATAATTGCATTTAGAGAAGTTTTCAGGTACAAGATAGTTTAATTAAAATACCACTGGAAGCTCATGGAATTATTACAGATGAGGGGCGGCACACCGCTCATTGGCGAAGTATCAGCTGCTGGCGCTAAAAATGCAACTACAAAACTTCTTGTCGCCTCCCTCCTCTCTGATAAACGCTGTACCTTCTATAATGTTCCAAATATTGGTGATGTTGAAGTCACTGTTGAGCTCTGTAGAGAGCTCGGTTCTGAAATCCATTGGGATAAAGAACAAAAGATTCTCGAAATCACCACAAAAGAGCTCCGCACCTCCTATATACCTCAACGCTTTTCTGGAGCAAATCGCATTCCAATTTTAATGATTGGCGCGCTACTTTCTCGAACAGAAGAGGATATTATTGTTCCTATTGTAGGTGGCTGTAAGCTTGGTAGCCGCTCTGTTGATTTCCACTTAGATGCATTAAAACAGCTTGGCGCTATTATCGAACTGCGTGAAATGAAGAAAGAATGTGCCTACTTTGCTCATGCACACAATGGCCTACATGGCACCCTGATTCAACTACCTTTCCCATCTGTCGGTGCAACTGAAAACTGCATCATGGCAGCAGTCTCTGCAAAAGGGACTACCATCATTAAAAATGCAGCGATTGAACCTGAAATTGTGGATCTGATTCTCTTTTTACAAAAACTAGGTGCCCATGTCACGCTAGATACCGATCGAACAGTTCGTATTCAAGGCACCCGCAAATTCTATGATGTCGAGCATACTATTCTTCCCGATCGCATAGAAGCTGCCTCCTTTGGAATGGCAGCTATCGGCACAAAAGGTCGCGTCTTTGTAAAAGGGGCACGCCATGTAGATATGATCACCTTCTTAAATAAGCTCCGCGAGATTGGTGGTGGGTTTGATGTGAAGAAAGAGGGGATTGAGTTCTACTATGATGGACCCCTTCAAGGAGGCCTTCACTTAGAAACAGATGTGCATCCAGGATTTATGACCTACTGGCAGCCTCCCTTTGTCGTACTACTAACACAAGCTACAGGTTCATCTATAGTTCATGAAACGGTGTATGAAAACCGCTTTGGATATACAGCAGCCCTTCGTGAAATGGGCGCCGATATCTCTCTCTTCAAGCAATGTCTGGGAGGGAAATCATGCAGATTTTCATCTCATATGCACAGTCACAGTATTGCCATTAAGGGAGCTACACCTCTTTCTGGAAAAGCAATTGCCATTCCTGATCTTCGCGCAGGCTTCGCCTATGTTATGGCAGCCCTTACCACACCCGAAGAGAGCACAATTTCAGGCCTTCACTTCCTTGATCGTGGCTATGAGCATCTCGTTGAAAAACTAGAAAATTTGGGCGCCATTATTAAACGCACCAAAGCACCTCATCCTCATCCAACAGTCCTCACAAAGGTTCTTGTATAAAAAGATCTGCGATTGTGATATGCTATAAACCTAAAATATTTATAGCTATCAATAAAAGCCCCAAGTCTAATGACAACAACACCTTCTTTATGGAAATCAATCCTACGTAAAAATTTTACGAAAATTAGAGATCTCCTTCAATTCCTAGAACTCAACGAGTCTGATCTAAAAGAAATTTTACTAGATTCCGACT
>JAQGPK010000084.1 GCA_028293095.1 Chlamydiia bacterium
TAAAAAGCCGTTCTTGCCTAACAGTTCCCTCTCTACAAACAGCTCCCAATTTGCTCCTAGCCAATCATCAATAAAATCTCCGTCATCATGCCAATCATGATCTGACATCAAGCTATCGATAGAAGGCCAGCAAATACATAAAAAATCACGAAACTTTGTAAGATGGTCCGTGACATCAACAGGAAGTCTTTCTAAATCAATCATTTTAACCACCAGTAGCTCGTTTCTTGAATGTCCCTATATCTCGCTCTCTATTCTATAATATCGATGTAAAACTGAAGCTCTTTAAAAGGAACCTCAAAGAACTTTTTCGAAGCATCTACGTATAGAGTAGCTACATCAAAAGGAGGATACAATCCAAAATCCTTTTCTGAAGATCCAAACCAAGCAATCGCAGTTTTTGATCGGCCGGAAGAGAAACTGTTGGCTTTCTCATATCCATTAAATGGCTATTACTTTTTGCATACACAGCATGTGTAGGCTTTTGATTTGGAAAGATAACCCTTGAAGCTAAAGGTGACATACCGAACGATTTTAAAAACCCTTTGCCACACAAAAGCTCTCTCTCTACTAGTAACTCCCAATTCACCTCTAACCAATTGAGTGTAAACTTCCCATCATTACTCCAATCATGATCTGCCATGAGGCTATCGATAGAAGGCCAGCAGATGCATAAAAAATCACGAAACTTTGTGATATGCTCCGTGACATTAACAGGAAGGTTTTCTAAATCAATCATTTTAACCACCAGCAGCTCGTTATATTCATTTGCTAATCGTGAATGTCTCTATATCTCACGCTCAACTAAATAACATCGAGGTAAAACTTTAGCTCGTTAAAGGAGTATAAAAATATTTTTTTGAAACATCTGCAAACACAACAGCTGCATCAAAAGGAGGATACAACCCGAAATACCTCTCTGAAGAACCCAAACTAAATAATCGTAATTTCTGATCAGTTGGAAGAGAAAGCGTTGTTCGTCTCATATCAAATAACAGATTATTCGACTTAGCATATACAGCATATGTAGGCTTTTGATTTGGAGAGATAACTCTTGAAGCTGAAGGTGACATACCAAATGATTTCAAAAATCCTTCTCCACGCAAAAGCTCTCGTTCTACAAGTAATTCCCAATTTGCCTCTAGCCAATCGTCAATAAAGTTATCATCCTCATGCCAATCATGACCTGCCATGAGGCTATCGATAGAAGGCCAGCAGATGCATAAAAAATCACGAAACTTTGTGATATGCTCCGTGACATTAACAGGAAGCCTTTCTAAATCAATCATTTAAATACTCAAATCGTTTTTTATCTAAAATATCACTATAATTTTCTATTGAAGAAGCTGAGATAAAAGGTTCTTTAATTACTTTTCAATCTATCTTAGTTGCTGTTGCTGCCTGCGCTACTATTTCAAAAAAAATAAAATCATCACTATCGATTAATTGATACAATTTAAATCCATGATTCAAAGGAATTTTCTCATACTTTAAAGATAGAGCTTTTTCCAAAACTGCTGAATCCTCTAATACTTCGTAGACACCGGTCATTCCATAACTCATTTTATATGAAAACTGTATAGGGTTCGAAAAAGATAAATGTATTATTTTATCATCCCATGAAGTTAAATTAATAATGAGGAATTTTTCTTTCATTTCGCAAGAAGTATACACCGAATCTGCAAAATCAATATTTTCAAAAAATAATTTTTTATTCATACACTAACCTCCAGGAAAGCCTTCTCCTACCAAAAAACCCGTACCATCACCAGCTTTATAACCAGGTGGCTTTAATATTTCAATGTTATCATTTTTCCATACACCCTTTATATCACGACGTAATTCAACGTGGTAGTGTTGTTCATGATGTCTAGGATTATACCTGTGACCAACTTCAAAGGCATGCTTTTCTGGCCTTATTCGTAAATTATCTGCAGTAGGAATACGCCCTTTATTGTCTCTAGGTAACTCAGGCAATAGATCGTCAGGATTTTCTGGAAATTTCCTTTGACACCCTGTTCCGCGTCCTAAAGGATCTTTATTTACTCCCCCATTTCTAACTAAAGCACTCTCAGCCTCTATTCTCTTCACTACCGTTGTAGAAAAAGTTCCACTAGGATCATTAGCTACCATAGAACCAATAGCGTTAATAATTGGTTGTGCTACTGAAGAAACTTTCATTGCAGTAGCTGCACATGCTCCTGTTAAGGTTGTCGAGACAGAAAGCACTCTCCCACTAGCAAGTGCCAACGAGCCAGCTCCAAGAGAAGCTCCGCAAGTCATTGGAGCAAAAATTACACTGAAAGCTGTTATACCAGCCGTAAGAACAGCGGCTCTTTCAAATGGACCGCCCTGCATCACTCTCATTGCTTCTTCATTTGACATTGAAGAATCAAATGACTGAGGATAATCTTTCAAGTGGCTGCCATCTAGAGTGTCTTCTCTATCAACCATCGTTGATTCGCCCATTTTTCGAAAAGAATCCCCTAAAGATTCACTTACGTCATCACAGAATGACAACCCATAAGGATCGAAGAGTAGCATTGGACTGTTCAAGACATACGCATACATGTTCGGTCCATCGCCAAAACCTAATGGGTCTGGGGTGATCCAACGACCAGCAGTTGGTAGATAGTAGCGCTTACCAAAATAGCTAAAGCCGGTCTCTTTATCAAACCGCTTACTCGCAAAACGCCAAGGAGAAGTGTTGCGATACTTCGGAAGGGCACGCTCTTCGCCAAAGGCGCTGTAACGCATAGCCTCAACAACCTTACCGCTTTCGGCATCAATAAGCGCGATGATATTACCTCGATGATCATGCAGCGGACAGAAGAGTTTACTGTTCAGCTCGAGTGCAACAGATGCTCCAATTTCTGCACCCTTTCCACGGCCAAGTGCACGAAACTCAACTAATTCCCCTGCTTCATTCAGAGCGCCGACTTCACGCTCCCCTAGATAGATGTATCGCAGGAGTTGACTCGTACCCCAACCACCTATTCTCGCATCCCAGTAGGTGATCCTTTTAGCAAGGCGCCTATTCAATGAATCATAAAAATAGCAGGAGTGAAAAGAGCCCTCTTCAGCAACTTCTGTCAAACGATGCAATGCATCATAGCGATAGCTTGTTGTCTTGTCATCTGTTTCTACTTTTTTGATGAGGTTGCCATTCTTATCATAACTAAAAACTGTTTGAGGTGTGTTTAAAAGTTTATTTGCATGATCAAGAGTACATTTTTCACCATCTTGAGAGAGGCGGTTATGAAGTGAGTCATTGCTGTAGAGATGATTTATAATCCCCTCTTCTTTGGTAAGCTGATAGAGCTCATCATACTGATACTGACAGTCAACAGCCCCTATTTTATCTAAATTTCCAGCATATGAGAGGTCATTTGTTTACTTTTCAATAATCTTAACTGCTGTTGCCTCCTCAGCTACAACTTCAACAAAAGCAAGCTCATTAAAATCTAATATTTGATATAACTTGTAAGGATGCTCCGATGGTACCTTCATATAATTTAAAGCTAATGCCTCTTGTAAAAAAGCAGAACCTTTAGGTATTTCATAAACCCCTATAATTCCATCATTCAATTTACATGAAAATTGAATGGGTTTTAGAAAATTTATTCGTATTGTCTGTGCATCCCAGGAGGTAAGGTAAACAATAAGATTATCATAATTCATTTCACACGATCTGAATTCAGAGTCTGCAAAATCAATATTTTCAAAAAGAGCTACTTTATTCATGTATTTCCCCTTGCATAAAGTATAAGACGCCTTCGTTCCTAAGAAGCAAAAGAACAACCATAACTTCATGCTACTCTATAGAATCGATGTAAAATTGCAGTTCTTTAAAAAGAACGTAAAAATATTTTTTTGAAATATCTGCAAACACAGCAGCTACATCAAAGGGGGGATGCAACCCAAAATTCTTTTTTGAGGATCCAAAACTAAATAATCGTAGTTTTTGATCGGTTGGAAGAGAAACGGGTGGCTTTCTCATATCAAATAAAAGATTATTAGACTTGGCATACACAGCATGGGTAGGCTTTTGGTTTGGAAATATAACTCTTGAATCCAAATGCGTAATTCCAAACGGTTTTAAAAAGCCTTTTCCACACAAAAGTTCTCTCTCTACAAGCAATTCCCAGTTTACCGCTAGCCAGTCAGAAAAAAAACCTCCATCGTTATCCCAATCATGATCATCCATGAGACTATCGATAGAGGGCCAGCAAATACACAAAAAATCTCGGAATTTTGTGATATGTTCTGTAACATCAATAGGAAACCTGTCTAAATCAATCACCTTGTTACCTTTGAAGAAACCAAACTCTTATGCAGAATCATATCTCTTAAGTTACCGACAGTTTTTGTGGATGAATCCAAAGAGCAATGAGCTCTCCCGCTTCTATACTAGCTACACACTGTGGTGCAAATTCAACCATATATTCACTTTTGCTATGTGGATTTCCAATGCAAACCCACCCCATTTTCTTATTAATATAAATTGACCATCTACTATCTTTGTTCAGCTTGTAAGAAATTCCAGGAATAGGTGTGTGTTCTAATAGAACTACCAGACTACCTGCTACATAGTTTTGCGGGATTTCTTCAATTTCTTGGTAAGAGATCAGGGGACACAATCCCCACACATAGAGAATCTCTCCCATATCATCAATTTCTAACTGTAAATCGTTAATTAAAATCGATGTAAAACCATTTTGCTGTGGTTGATCTATATCAAAAGAAAATTCCTCTTCTCGATAAATAAGAGAAAAATTTTTCTCTTTTATACTACTTTGAACAAAAAATTTCATAACTATCTACTTAAAATTAAAATGATAAATAATTTCGTTTTCTGGATGTAGGACTAATTCCCAAGTCCCTTCACTACCTCTTCACAGTTTATTTTAAGTTTATCAAACTCTTGAAGCTATTGAGAAATCTCAATCTCATTTTGGTATCTTATAGGGAAATAGATAGCGAATGAATGCTCCTTACTTCCTTTCCAACTTAGATTAACTTATTGAAGCAGCTTAATATATATATTTTTTTCTTTTTGCATATTTGCAAATGGAAGATCAGTATGAATAATAACTATCAATTTTTCAGAAAGCCAATTTAAATCTGTTAAACAATCGTATAAAGCATCCCAATTTTCTCCAAAATAAAATGGAAAACATAAACTGTTAGAAAATAAATTAAATAATTCGTGTTTTTCGTCTATATTTTTAGGGACCAAAACAACTCGAGTATCTAGATTAGGAAAGAATTCAGGACTGTCTCTAAAGAATACAAATCTATTCATTGTGCGTAATCCCGTTTTCACTGTGAGTGTCATTTCGATTCTGAATCATCGATTTTCTGCATTTTTACTAGGCAGTTTTTAACACGTTAAATAAGGTTTTTACCTTCACCAACTAAATCGATGTAAAATTGCAGCTCTTTAAAAGGGACATAAAAGAACTTTTTCGAAGCGTCTACGACCACAGCAGCTACATCAAAGGGTGGATATAAACCGAAGTCTTTTTCTGAGGCTCTAAAGCTATACAATCGTAATTTCTGATTTGTTGGAACAGGAATCATCGGCTTTTTCATATCAAATAAAGGACTTTTAGACTTGACATATACAGAATAGGTAGCTTTTTGGCTTGGAGATATAACTCTTGAGGCCGACCGTAACATGCCAAATGATGTTAAAAACCCTTTTTCATGCAGAAGCTCTCGTTCAACAAGCAACTCCCAATTTGCTCCTAGCCAATCGTCAATAAAGTCTCCGTCATCATCCCAATCATGATCTACCATGAGGCTATCAATAGAGGGCCAGCAAGTGCATAAAAAATCTCGAAATTTTGTGATATGTTCTGTCACATCAATAGGTAACTTTTCCAGATCAACTATCATTTTAACTACCTTACAAATCGGCCGCTATTAATCAGGAATTTTACGCATCTCCCAGAGAGCAGTTCTAGCGGAATTCAATACCTTTTCAAATTCAGAAAATTTAAAATTCCAAGCTTTTTTGTCTAGTGAAGGGGCGATTTCTATCCTCATATTTTCTAGCCCTTCTTCTTGCGTCACAATTGCAACAAATTGCCCTTCATAAAAAATTTCAGCACATAATTCATCATAGCCAACATCACTTGACATGATGATTTTAAATCTATCGAAATTCATCATCTACTTTATCCTTAACAACACTTCTTAGCTTCTTCCTAAATAAAAGAATTATCCAATTACAAATATCATACTGAGTCTGAATCATCAATTTTCTGCATTTTTATGAGAAAATTTTTGGCTTGCTGAACCGCCTGTATGAATTTATCCACAGGAAAGCTCCAGGAAGTTCCAAGTTTATCTCGCGCAAAAATTTCTATTTCCATATTATCGATCCCTTTTTCTTGCGTCACCATAGCAACAGCCTCATTATCCCAAGAAATATCAACTACCATTTCTTCATAATCTAAATCGCTACATAGCTCGATTTCAAAGTCATTTTCCATAATCTTTACTCCTCTCAATAAAACCTCTAAATGATCCGTCACTTTCAATATATGCCCCTCTCCCATCTGGAGCATAAATTTTATATCCTTTATCTCCTATTTTAATTATTTCTTTATTAGCATGATATAAAATCTCATTTAAATGAGATTGACCTTGCAAATTTTTATTTGCTATATTTCCAACAGCTTTAGGGAAAACACTATCAGGGCGATTTCCATGTTTTTCTAGAGCACGTCCTGCTTTTGTTAAACCACCCCGATCCATAACCTGACCCGCTCTCGATAATTTATCTAAGCAAACTTCTAGTTTTTGTTCTAGTACCGTAGCTACACTTCCACTAGGATCATTCGCCAGCATAGAGCCAATAGCATTAATAGTTGGTAGTGCCACTGAAGAAACTTTCATTGCAGTAGCTGCACATGCTCCTGTTAACGTTGTTGAAACCGAAACAATTCTTCCACTAGCAAGCGCCAACGAGCCAGCTCCAAGAGAAGCTCCGCAAGTCATTGGAGCAAAAATTACACTGAAAGCTGTTATACCAGCCGTAAGAACAGCGGCTCTTTCAAA